>JBAQUF010000033.1:0-9238 GCA_049297375.1 Patescibacteria group bacterium | reverse complement strand
CTTTTATCCTAAATATCTTTATGATATTGCAGTTATAGAAAGATATATGTCAAAAACATACAATACAAGATCATATACAGGTATTTCTTCCTATGATCTTCAATTTGATTATCAACCTTAGAAGGTTCTAGTGCTTATTTGACCTCTTTACCTCTATGCTATAATATCAACAGTTGTAAGAATACAATTGAAGTAGTAAAGTAATAAAGTTGTTACAAGTGGGAGAAACCCACTTTTTTTAATAAAAGGAGTATATAAAAATGGCAATATCGGAATTTAATGCAGCAATAAGTCAAGTTGCAGCTGAAAAAGGAATAACTGTAGAAAGTGTCCTTGAATCAGTTAAATCTGCATTAGCTACAGCTTATAAGAAAGACAGAAGAGAAGCTGGAGAAAAGGTGGAACTAGAAGAAATAGTTGTAGACCTTAGCCCAGATACTGGAGAAGTAAAAATACTAAAAGATGGTATGGATGTAACCCCTTCTGGATTTGGGAGAATAGCTGCACAAACTGCAAAGCAAGTAATGGTACAAAAGATAAGAGAAACAGAAAAGGATGTTGTAACATCTGAATTTAAAGAAAAAATTGGACAAATTGTATCAGGTACAGTATTTAGAATGGAAAGAGGAACTGCAACCCTTGATATGGGCAAAAACAGAAGCCAAGGAGTAATGCCAAAAGGAGAACAGGTACCTACAGAAGGTTACAGAATAAACCAAAGATTAAAAGTATTAGTAAAAGATATTCAAGATACTTCAAGAGGAACAGAAATTATTGTTAGTAGATCAGATCCTAAGTTTGTAATTGAACTATTTAAACAAGAAGTTCCAGAAATTGCATCAGGTGTAGTAGTAATTGAAGCCATTGCTAGAGAAGCAGGATCAAGAACTAAAATGGCAGTATCTTCAAATGATGAAAAAGTAGATCCAGTAGGAAGTTGTGTTGGACAAAAAGGAGTAAGAGTTCAATCCATAATATCTGAGCTGTTTGGAGAAAAGATAGATATTGTTCCTTACTCAAATGTTACAGAAAAGTTTATTGCAGCAAGTTTATCTCCTGCAAAAGTTACTGAAGTAGAATTAAATAAAGAAGAAAACAGAGCTACCGTAACAGTACCTGAAGACCAACAAAGTTTAGCTATTGGAAAAGAAGGTCAAAATGCAAGACTTGCAAATAAGTTGACTAAATGGAAAATAGATATTAAAGGAATAGCTGGAGTATTTTCAAGTGAAGACGTGGAACATGGTTTAGTGGGAGCAGCTCCTGATAAAGTAGTTGGATTTTGGGACGAAGAAATTAAAAAAGCTAATGAAGCAGAAGAAGTTAAAAGACAAGAAAAGAAAGATGCAGAAGAAAAGGAATCAACTGTAGACGAAATACCTGCTGAACCAAGTGAAAGTACTGAACCTGTTGAGCAGACAGATCCAGCACAAGAAGAAACTGAAGAAAAAGTTGAAGAATAAAAATGAGGTATAGCTTACTTAACTTAAAAGTTAATAACTTTAAGAAGTTATTTGAAATATGGTCAATAACAACAAAAACAAAACTGAACAAAATGTTAGAGCTCCAATTGTTACCATTATGGGGCATGTTGACCATGGTAAGACCAGCATTCTTGATGCAATAAGAAAAACAAATGTTCAAGAACATGAATATGGTGGAATAACTCAGCATATAGGTGCTTATCAAATATCCAAAGATAACAAAAAAATTACATTTATTGATACTCCTGGGCATGCTGCATTTACTCAAATGAGAGCAAGAGGAGGAAAAGCTGCAGATATTGTTATTCTTGTTGTAGCAGCAGACGAAGGTGTAAAACCTCAAACAAAAGAAGCTATTTCACATATTAAAGCAGCTAACGTTCCAATTATTGTTGCAATAAATAAAATGGATAAACCTGGAGCTGATCCTAGAAAAGTTAAACAAGAGCTAGCTCAAGAAAATGTATTAGTTGAAGATTGGGGAGGAAGTGAACTTTGTATTGAACTATCTGCAAAGAGTGGGGAAGGTTTAGATAAACTTTTAGATGCAATTCTTTTGGTTGCAGAAATGAATACTTTAAAAGGTGATCCTAAAGGAGAATTAGAAGCAATAATTATTGAATCAAGAGTTGATAGAAAAAAAGGAGTTTCTGTTTCATGCATAGTTAGAAATGGAACTTTAAGAATAGGGGATAAGGTTACAGCTAGTGGCTACTCTGCAAAAGTTAAAGCAATGATTGATGGAAATGGGAAAATTGTTAAAGAAGCAGGTCCCTCAGATCCCGTTGAAATACTTGGATTTAGCAATGTTCCACATGTTGGAGATCTTATACTTACAGAAGGAAGTGATCTTGCTGTTTTAGCGCAAGATGAAGATAAAGTTGAAATTATTGGAAAAGATGCAAAAAGAATGATTTCCATTATTTTAAAAGCAGATACTCAAGGGACATTAGAAGCTGTTAAGAGTAGTCTTGCTGATCTTGTTACTACATCATCTACGGAAACTACATACGCTTTAAAGTTTTTGCATACTGGAACAGGGGATATTAATGAGTCAGATGTTATGCTTGCTCAAAGTGGCAAGGGGGTTGTTGTTGGGTTTGATGTTAGGATTCCATCAGCTGTTGAGGATTTAGCAGAATCATCTGGAGTAATAGTTAAAACATATAGAACTATTTATGATCTTATTGATGATGCAGCTAAACTTCTTGAAGGAACTGCAATTACAGAAACTTCAAAAATTAAAGGAAGAGCTAAAGTATTAAAGATATTTAAACTTGAATCTGGGGATATTATTGCTGGGTGTAAAGTATTAGCTGGGGCATTAAAAGTTAAAGCTAGAGTTGCTATTTATGATAAAAATCCTGCAGATTTAAAGAAGGAAGATGAACCTTTATTCTACGGTTCTATTAAAAAGCTTAAAAAAGGGAAAGATGATATTGATATAGCTGGTAAAGATAATGAGTGTGGAGTTTTACTCAAACCTCGATTTGATAACATTGCCGAAGATATGTATTTGGAGGTTTTATAGTTTAGTTTTTCTTTACCATTCTCGATTTATGTATACTAAAAGTCCCACTCGCAATAGAATTTAATCTACATTGAGCGGGACCCTGTTTACTTCTCCTCGTAGGATACTATATTTCTGAACATCGAGAGAAAGGGAATTCTCATGGAATTCACTCTCATTTCATAATGAGTGCCTACTTTAAGGTTCATCAGAAAATCACCAGAATTAAACTTACCGAAATACCAAGCATCCTTGTTGCTTAGTAGTTCAGTTTGTCCACTGTCATGTTGAAACACAAAGTAAGTGTTTCCTTCGTCAACTTTTGTTTCAACTATCATACCGGTGATGGTGCTGGTTCTGTATTCGTTGGTGAAAAGACCAGGTCCAGCGAATGCAACCGCCATTAATAACATCGTAGCCAGTATATAAAAAACACACCCAAACCTAAGCTTTTCCATTCTTACCTCCAAGGTAGTTTAATACCGTTATACCTCATTTGACACTATAAGTCAAATGTTGTACAATACACATGGTTTTGATACCATAGTAGATTCCTCACTAAATATCCTGCTTAAATATTAAAATATGAATGGTGAAATAGATAAAACAAATCAAATAACAGAACTTCTAAAAGAAGCAAATAACATTGCAGTAGTACCTTCCAAGGTAGCTGGTGTTGATGCATTTGCTGCTGGAGTGGGGTTGTACTTCATGCTTAAAGATTTAAATAAAAATGTAACTATTGTATATCCTGGATCCAGACCAGAAGAATTCTCTGATTTAAAAGATGTAAATATTACCTCAAATGTAGCTCAAAGAGAGCTTGTTGTATCTGTGGATTACTCAGGAACTGAAGCTTCTAAAGTACATTATTCAACTGAAAATGATACTTTATACTTGTCAGTAAGTCCTGTAAGCAAAGACTTTGATTTATCTAAGATAAAATCTGAAGTAAAAGGATATAATTTTGATTTAATAATAACTATTGGAGCTCAAATTCCAGACGATTTTGGACAAACATTTAAAGAGTTAGAAGGTGAATTCTCTAAAGCAGACATATTGAATCTTGATAATACAGAAAGAAATCAAAGATTTGGGACTATAAATATTATTGATTCAAACGAAGATAGCTTAAGTCTTTTAGTACTGAATAAAGCTCCAAAATGGGATTTAAAAGTTGATAGCAGAGCTGCAGAAGCTTTACTTAAAGGAATATCTAGAAGAAAAGGTATTTAAGGGTTGATTTTTCCCCGTTGTTTTGCTATATTTTCTTAGTTAATTATGGCTCTAATCAAGGAAAAAAAGGCGCAAATAATAAAGACAAGTCGTTTACACGACGCTGATACTGGATCTCCAGAGGTCCAAGTTGCCTTATTGACTGAGAAGATATCCAAATTATCAGAACATCTTAAACTCCATAAGAAAGATAACCACTCAAGAAGAGGTTTGCTTCAAATGGTAAACAAAAGAAGAAGGTTGTTAGCTTACTTAAAGAGAAAAGATGAGGAGAGATACGGACAAGTAGTTGAAAAGTTAGATCTATCAAAGTAGATAGATTGTATTAATTAGGATAGCGGGAAATACCGTCTAAGGATTAGGAGGCAGGCTATTATGCACTACTATGCATAATATTTTGGATCTTAATCCTTCCGATATAATCCCCTATAAGAAAAATGAATAAAATTATAAGAAAAGAAACAGAATTTGCTGGTAAGAAACTTATTCTTGAAACCGGAGAATTAGCCTTGCGTTCAAACATGGCCGTAAAGGCTACATATGGAGATACTGTACTTTTAATTACAGTAGTATCTGGAGAACCATCTATTGAAGCTGATTTTTTGGGATTAAGAGTCCAGTATGAAGAAAAATTATATGCTAGTGGCAGCATTAAAAGCTCTAGATTTGTGAAAAGAGAAGGAAAAGCTACTGATGATGCTATTATTGCAAGAAGAACCATAGATCATGCAATAAGACCACTGTTTCCCAAGGATTACATGGATGAAGTTCAGGTTGTTGTAACAGTACTATCTCTTGATGAAACAGCAGATCCTGAGTTTTTAAGTATGATTGCAACTGTAGCTTGTCTCCAAGCTAGCGATGTTCCATTTTATGGTCCTGTTGCAACTGCAAGAATAGGCCTTATTGACGGAAATCTTGTACTTTGTCCATCTCTTAAGGATTTGGATGAAAAGAGTGATTTAAAGATGATGGTTTCATTTGTTGGAGAAGACCAGAGATTCTTAGCAGCAGAAGTTGAAGCAAATATTCTTCCAGAAGAAAAAATACTTGAAGCAATAAATTTTGCAAGAGATGAACTAAAACCTCTTCTTAAATTCATGGATGAATTTATTAAAGAAGTAAATCCAGAAGGAAAGAAATATGAATATGAATCAAAATATCCTGTAGAGGAATTAATGAAGGATATAAAAGAATTTTCTTTTGATAGGGTAGAAAAAATATATAAAGCTAAAGGTCCAGCAGAAGGTGGAAAAGACATGGGGGATGAGTTATGGAATTTAAGAGAAGAAATGTTTAAGAATTTTGAAGGAGTTTATAAGAAGGTTGATATGGAAATGGCTTTTGAAATGATAAAGAAAGAAGTGATTAGGAAAATAGTCCTTGATGAAGGAAAAAGAATTGATGGTAGAAAGCCTACTGAAGTTAGACCAATATCCATTAGCGTTGGTGTACTTCCCAGAACTCACGGTAGTGCATTATTCACAAGAGGCGAGACTCAAGCTTTAACAGTTTGTACTTTAGGGTCTCCAGGAGATGAACTTTTAATTCAAGATATGTATGGGGAAAGAAAGAAAAGATTTATTCATTACTACAACTTCCCGCCATATAGTGTTGGTGAAGTAGGTAGATTTGGTGCTCCAAATCCGAGAGAAATAGGTCATGGAATGATTGCAGAAAAGGCTTTAAGACCTGTTATTCCAGATCAAGAAACATTTCCATACACAGTAATGCTTGTTTCTGAAATTATATCTTCAAATGGATCATCTTCTATGGCATCAACCTGTGGGTCAACACTTTCTTTAATGGATGCTGGAGTTCCAATTAAAGACATGGTAAGTGGAGTTGCCATGGGTTTAATTGTTGAAGATGAATCATTCAATAAATATCAAATATTAACTGATCTTTCAGGTGAAGAAGATGGCGGTGGATTTATGGACTTTAAGATGACAGGAACAGAAAAAGGAGTTACTGCAATTCAATGTGACATAAAAGTAAAAGGAATCCCGATGGATATTCTTTCTAAGATTATGGAACAGTCCAAAGAAGGAAGAATGTTTATCCTAAAAGAAATGCAAAAGGTTATTAGCAAACCAAAAGAAGAAGTTTCAATTTATGCTCCAAAAATGGTTACAACTCAAATTAACCCTGAAAAGATTGGTGTAATTATTGGAACTGGTGGAAGAGTTATTAGAGAAATTCAAGAAAAAACACAGTCAGAAATATCTATAGAAGAAGATGGCAAAATTACTATTTCTGCTCCAGATAAAGATAAAGCTGAAGAAGCACTTAAAATTGTTGAAGGAATGATAAAAGAAATGGAAGTTGGAGAAGTTTATGATGGGGTTGTTAAGGAACTGCTAGACTTTGGTGCTCTTATTGAAGTTCTTCCAGGCAAAGTTGGACTGCTTCATGTTAGTGAAATTACAGATTCTTATGTTGAGAATGTTAATGATTGGTTCAAGGTTGGTGATAAGGTAAGGGTTAAAGTAATAAGCACAGGTGATGATGGAAAATTCAGCTTATCAAAAAGAGCTGTAGATGATCCAAATTACGTGCCAACAGAAAGAGCTCCAAGAAGAAATGGAAACAGTAGAGACAGAAGACCTTTCAACAGAGGTGGAAGAAGATAAGAAAGATAAACTTGTAGGGCTTTTACCAAGACAATATAATGTATTTAATGAAAAGAATCTGCCCATTTTGTAAATCTGTATTGCATGGGAATAACGTATGTTTTTGTACGTCTTGTGGAAATGTTCTTCCAGATAATATTCAGTTAAAGGATATTTCTTCACGTAATGTTAGAGAAATGAATGATGTGGAAAGTCATTCATTGAATTTATCAAAGTTTTTTAAGAATGCATTAAAAAATATATCCAGTAATTTAGACACAAGAATATTGCTTACTGGTATTGGAATAGGTATTTTAGTTACCATTTGTTTTTATCTTCTTGTTAGATTTACTCTTCCATCCTTTACTGGTTTAAATGCAAATGAAACTATAGAAGAAGTTGAAAAGAAAGATAAATCTTTAGTTAGTTCTCCTAATACGCCGAACAATATACTTAATTTAAGTACTAGTTTAAAATCAGGAATTTTTGGACAAGGTGGAGTGGCTAATTATGTTCCTCATGATGTTGATTTATACATGGAATTTAATGATTTTAGCAGCTTTGAACCGTTCTTTAACTTTTTAGGAGGGGAAATATTCACACTGTATGAGAATATTAAAGAAAATGTTAGACCATTTTATTGTGCATTCTTAGCAACTAGAGATGGTAAAGAATATTGGAGTTTTATATTCTTTCCTTTGAAGGAAGATATAAATGTAGGAAGTTACTCCGGGTTGGTAACTAAGAAAGTAGGTAGCGCCTTAGTTGTATCTGAAAATGATCTTATGATAGAGGAAGTAGAGTCGTCAAAATCTGGTACCCAAAAGAGCTTATCCTTAGATCCTTCTTATGTTCTTGTAAAAAACAATCTTCCCGTGGAGGGAAAAGTATTTGTTATAGCTTTAAACGATGCCAACAAATTAAAGGTTGTTAATATATTAGCTAAAACTACCTCTGAAGAGCTAAAATTAGTTATTACTTCTTTTAAGGAGTTAAACTCTAACTTTATGGTGGTTAAATAATGGCAGGAAAAGAATTTTTATTTGAAGAATTAAAAACATTAAACAAGAAGGTTGAAGCAACCAAAGGTCTTCCATTAGATCTTAAAGATCGTTTGGGTGAAATGATAGAGAGACTTGAGAGAATGGCTAATCTTGGTCATTATGCTACCGAATTTGATACCCTTTCAAGATATATCGAAGTTGTTACGTCAATACCTTGGGAAGTAGAAACTGAAGATAGATTAGACTTGGAAAACGCTAAAAAAGCACTAGAAAAAAACCACTATGGAATGCAGTATTCTAAAGATAGAATTCTTGAGTATTTGTCTACCTTGATTCTTCTTAAGAAAAGGGGAAAGGAAGCAATATCAAGATCCCCAGTCCTTCTTCTTGTAGGTCTTCAAGGTGTTGGTAAAACTACTCTTGCATATTCTGTTGCAGAAACCTTAGGAAGAAAGTTTGAAAGAATAGCTATGGGAGGAATTGGTTCTACACTTGAGCTTAGAGGAAAAAGCAAGGCGTTTCCAGAGTCTGAACCTGGACAAATTATTAAAGCTCTAATAAAAACAGGAGTAAAGAATCCCTTAATTCTTTTAGATGAAATTGATAAGGCTAGTGGAGAGCAAGGTTTAAGAATGGATATTATGGCTGTTCTTTTAGAAATACTTGATCCAAAGCAAAATGTAGCTTTTAGAGATCATTATGTTGATTATCCTGTGGATTTATCTAACGTACTTTTCATATGTTCTGCAAACAATACAGGGACTTTATCTGCTGCCTTGATGGATAGAATGGAAGTTATTAAAATGCCTTCATATAGTGATAATGAAAAGCTTGTAATAGCAAGAGACTATCTTATGCCTAAGATTTTAGAAAACTCTGGATTAACAACTGGAGAATTAGAAATAGATCCAGATTTATGGCCAGGAATAGTTAGACCTTTTGGATATGATTCTGGAATAAGAAGCTTATCAAGAACTCTTGAGGCTATTTGTAGAAAAGTTGCAAAAGAAATAGTTGAAGGAAATACAAAGAAAGTAGTTATTACTGCAGATAATCTAAAATATTATCTTCCTCAGTAAATCTAGTAGATAGTAAATAAATGGATAAAGAAAAATTAATTCAAGATATAAATAATAATATTAAAAACTGCAATAAGTGCAGGTTGTGTAAAACAGCAACTAATCCAGTACCGGGAGAGGGTAATATTAACTCAAAGATTGTATTTATTGGAGAAGCTCCTGGTTATTATGAAGATGTTTCTGGTAGACCCTTTGTTGGTAGGGCTGGAAAGCTTCTAGAATCATCCCTTGAGGAAATTGACTACAAAAGGGAAAGTGTTTGGATTGGAAATGTTATAAAACACAGACCCCCAGAAAATAGAGAACCTCTTCC
>JBAQUF010000032.1:0-1847 GCA_049297375.1 Patescibacteria group bacterium | reverse complement strand
TCTATTGTTGTTAGATATCATTATAATTATCCTATGAGCAAAAAGATTAGGTTTCTTAGTATTATTCTTTTTATTGCTTTGTATTTAGCAACTAGGATTCCAAGACTTGGAACAACTGTAGTAAATACAGATGAAGTTTATTGGCATGATAGATCTGAAAGATTTCTCAATGCCTTGAACACAAAAGACTATGCTAGAACTTTTCAAAAGTATCATCCTGGTGTTCCTTTAATGTGGGAAATGGCCCTTACTGCTCAAGTGTTGAGTGTTAAAGATCATAAGAGCACTGCTGAAATATTTGGTAATTTTGAGTATTTTCATACAAATACCCAGCTTCTTCTTACTGTTTGGTTTTTAGTTTTATCCATCCTTTTAATAATATTGTTAGATAAGGCAATAAATAATTGGTGGTTATCTTTATTCTTTATAACGATTCTCAGCTTAGAACCTTTTTATATTGGTAATTCAAGGTTAATTCACCACGATGCTCAAATATCCTTATGCGTAATTATTGCTACTGTTCTTGTTTATTTAACTTCAAAGAAACAAAATATTTTCTATATCTTCTTAGCCTCATTCTTTTTAGCAGTTGGAGCTTTAAGCAAAACATTGTTTATTGGAGCTTTTGTGTTTTGTTTATTTGCTGGAGCTTTAGTTACTTTTCTTAATCAAGGTGTTAAAAAGACGTTAGTTTATGTTCTTTGCATTTCTTTTGGTTTTGTGCTTTTTTATACAGTTTTGTTTCCTGCAATGTGGGTAGCTCCTAAAGAAACTTTAAATAAAATACTTCTTCAAAGTTACCAAGTAGGGGAGGAAGAAGGGCATACTCAAATATTCTTTGGAAAAGAAACAAGAACTCCTGGATTTTGGTTTTATCCTATTCTTTTAGTTTTAAAAACATCTCCATTTATGCTTTTAGGAATACTAATTTACTTTATTAGTATTTGCATCTCTTTGTTTAAAAGAGTAGGGAATGAAAAGGGGTACAAGATTAAAGATATTTCTTATGTGCTATTTGCTGGGATATTTTACTTGGGCTATTTCTCTGTAATTACATTTTTCAGCAAGAAAGTAGATAGATACACTGTTCCCCTTTATCCTTATCTCGCTTTAATATCAGCTTATGGATGGAGCAGGTTGATAAGTAAGAAGATTATTACCTTTATACCTTCTATCCTTTTTTTAACCACCGTTGTTTATCAATTATTCACTCTTTTCCCACACTATTTAATGTATGTAAATCCTTTAATCGGAGATGCTAAAAAAGCTAATGAAATTATTGGGCAAAAATTGTTTGGCATTGGAGTTTTTGATTTAAGGAAAAGGATCATTGATAAGTATGGAGATAGTATAAGTATAGGAACTAGTGATTTTGGTCCTTTGTTATCAATTTACCCAAAGGGCAAGGTGTATAACGTTCTTGTTGAACACCCAAATAGCTTTAAGATAATGGTTTTAGGTCCAAACAAAGAATTTCCAAAAGCTATGGTAAAGGATCCCAACATTAAGTTTAAACAAGTAGACTCTGTTTATATTAATGGACTAGAGTTTTGGAGAATATATCAAAAAGATTATTGAAATGATGGTTGATCTTTGTTGAATGATCTTTGCTGTTGGGAATTACCACTTCTTTGTGAGAAATTTCTTCTCATTGTTCTTTGTTCATAGTACCTTCCTGAATAGAATCCTATTAGTATTGATAATATGGAAATAGATACTATTGCCAGTATAGTTTGTTGTTTCATGTCCTTATCTCCCTTAAATAAATTGCTTAAATTGTTAAAGAAATTATTCATATCTAAGTGCTTCAATTGGTTGAAGCTTTGAAGCCTTATATGCTGGATACC
>JBAQUF010000031.1:0-9516 GCA_049297375.1 Patescibacteria group bacterium | reverse complement strand
GAGTTGCCTACCTTATAAGAGAAAAGAATATATCTGAACTTAATATTTTATGTGTAACATTCACAAATAAAGCAGCGGATGAAATAAAATCTAGAGTAAGCAGCCTTCTCTCCGGAAAGTCAGAAGTCGCTAAACTTCCTTGGAGCGGAACATTTCACTCAATATGCTCAAAAATACTTAGAAAAGATGGAATAAACATCGGAATAGCACCAGCTTATGTAATTTATGATACGGATGATTCTTCAGATGTAATTAAGGGAATACTTAAAGATTTTGGAATTGATTCTAAAAGATTTCATCCAAAAGCTGTGTGGGAAACAATATCAAGTGCAAAATCAGAACTTGTTTCTTCTCTTGATTATGAGGGTTACGCTCAAGGATACTACCAAAGAACGGTCGCAAAAGTTTATCCCGAATATCAAAAGAGATTAAGAGATAGCAATGCCTTGGATTTTGATGATCTTCTTTTTGAAACAGTTAAACTATTTGATAGAACTTCACATATCTTGGAGAAATATCAAAACTTATTTAAATACATTCTTGTAGATGAATATCAAGATACAAATAAAGCACAATACATTTTAACTAAGCAGTTATCTGATTCTCATAAGAATATCTTTGTAGTTGGGGATATGTCACAAGCCATCTATTCCTTTAGAGGAGCTGATTTTAGAAACATCCTTAACTTCCAAAGAGATTACCCTGAAGCAAAAATATATAACTTGGAACAAAATTACAGATCTACTCAGAATATCTTAGATGCTGCTAAGAATGTAATTAAGAATAATTCTACTCATATTCCTCTTGATTTATGGACTGAAAACAAGGGAGGAGAAAAGATAGTGGTTTTTTCTGGAGGTTCCGATAGGGAAGAAGTCGCATTTGTTATTGATGAAATATCAAACCAAATATCTTCTGGAAAATCATTTGGAGATATTGCTGTTTTGTATAGAACAAATGCTCAGTCTAGAGCAATAGAAGAAGCTTTAATTAAAAACAATATTCCATACAGAATATTTGGAGGCGTAAGGTTCTACTCTAGGAAAGAAATCAAAGATATTGTTGCTTATCTTCGTGTTACTCATAATCCTAAAGATTCTGTTTCATGGAAAAGAATAATTAATACTCCTCCAAGAGGAATAGGACAGAAATCTATGGAGAAGTTAAAAGAAAAGAAGTGGAATATTGAAGATACAGAAAAGGCATCTAAACTGCCTATTTCTAAGTGGATAAAAGATAAAGAAGGTTTATCCTCACTCGAATTAATGGACATGGTGTTAAATGATACAGGATATATTAAATGGCTTGATGATGGTACAGAAGAAGCTTTATCCAGAATAGAAAATATTAAAGAATTAAAATCAGTTGCCGCTCTTTTTGTAAATCTTGAAGATTTCCTTGAGAATGTTTCTTTAATTGAAAATACCGAAAGACCCAGTGACGCCACAAATATTAATTCTGTTACCTTAATGACAGTTCATTCTGCAAAAGGATTGGAGTTTAGTGTTGTTTTTGTAATTGGAATGGAAGAAGGTTTATTTCCCCATTCCCAATCTATGGAGGGAATGCAGGAATTAGAGGAGGAGAGAAGGCTTTGTTATGTTGCAATAACAAGAGCAAAGGAAAAGGTTTACTTAACTAATGCAAGATCAAGATTATATTTTGGAAATATACAAGCAAACCTTTCAAGCAGATTTTTATCAGAGATTCCAAGTGAACTTATTGATTTCAAAGGAGTAGGTTTTACTAGCTACTTTGGAAAGAATATGTCAAATAATGATTTCTTGGACGATTTAGATTTGAATAGGAACTTTTTTAAGTGGGAATAACGTGTTAGAAACTATAATTTGCAAAATTTGCAATTTGCTCTCAAGCCTTTTTCCGTGCTACATTTATGAAAATACTCAAATAAGGAGGATGAATGGAGAGGATAATCCCATGTGTAGTAAAGTTCACCGGTATTCCTAGGTTTTACGTGGTTCAATCATCTAGGGGTAAGGTAATTTCAATCCTTGTTTTCAATGAAGGTGAGCCGACTTTTAAATCAATATCGGAGAGCATATCCTTACCTGATGATAGAGTTATTTTGTTAAACTGCATTAAGGGGTTAAAGAATGATAAAACTGTTTTAGTTTGTGAGTTTGACACACCTGAAGATGCAGAAAAAATAGCCGTAAAGGCAAGTAAAGTTGACTATGATTTAGTGGATTTTACTCGTCTGCAAGTCCCCGTATGATTTTGTACGGGGAGTTTTATTTTAATGTAAAATATTCGTATGTATGAGCCAGTCAAATCTCTTGGGCAGAATTTTCTATTGGATATGTCTGTTGTTAGAGATATGGTGGAAGCTTTAAGTATTGAAGATGGTGACGAGATTATTGAAATAGGACCTGGACACGGTGCCATTACAGAAATTTTGGTTGGTGTGATTAGAGGTACAAAATCTAAGCTTTACTCTGTGGAAATAGATGAAAGGTTCTATGAAAAGCTTCTTGGAATGTATACTCCCAACGATAATATTAAGATAATAAACCAAAATATTTTAGATTATCTTCCTAATTTTAGTCCTTCTACAGATTTTAAGATCCTTGGCTCTTTGCCTTACTACATAACATCTCCAATTATTCATTCCATAATTTACATGAGGAAAAGGCCTTTAACGTGTGTACTTCTCATCCAAAAAGAGGTTGCTGAAAAGATAAAGAGCAGGATTCCTGATTCTTCCTATATGTCTTGCTTTGTTCAAACATTCTTTAATGTTAGTTATATCGGCAAAGTTCCCAAAAATAGATTTAAACCGGAACCTAAGGTTGATGGAGGGTTAATTAAATTAACACTAAAAGATTTAGATCTTGACTATGAATTTATTAAGAAGTATGAAGGGTTCCTGCATAAGGCTTTTTCTAATCCAAGAAAAATGCTGAATAAAATGTTCTCTAAGGAAGATTTAGCAAAAGGAAATATTAATCCTGCCTTGAGAGCTCAGAATTTAAGTGCAGATGATTGGTTGAGTTTTTATAAAGTTTTAAATAAGGTTAATTAAAATTATGAGATTTAGTATTTGCATTCCATCTTTAAATGAAGAGAAATACATAGATAAACTGCTTACTTGTTTAACCAGACAGACATTTAAAGATTTTGAAGTAATTGTATCTGATGGTAAATCAGAAGATAAAACAAAAGATATTGTTTTAAGTTTTAAAGACAAGTTAGATATTAAATTTATTGAATCTCCCGAAAGAGGCGTTTCTTTTCAAAGAAACTACGCAGCAAAGAACTCTGAAGGCGAGTACATAATATTTTTCGATGCAGATGTTCAGATAAGTGATATCTTTCTTGAAAAGATAGACGAATTTCTAGAAGAAAAGAATGTGGACGTACTTACATCATGGAACAAACCATTATCTAATAGAGCAGATGATAAGTTTTTGTTTTTTCTTACTAATGTTCTTTGTTTGGAATTAATAAAAAGAACAGCACCTGGGGCAGTAGGTGTTTTTATATGCGTGAGAAGGTCTTCTTTTGAAAAAGTAGGTGGGTTTAAGGAAAATATTAGTTTTGCTGAAGATTATGAACTAGTAAGAAGACTGCATAGAAATAGTTTTAAGTATGCTTTGCTAAAGAAACCACCAATTGAGGTATCAGTTAGAAGACTTGAAAAGGAAGGGAGACTGCACATGGTTGGTAAGACGTTAAAAGCAGGTGTTTACTATCTTTTATGTGGAGAGGGTTTTGCTGAGAAGTTAAAAGGCAAGATAGTTCACGAATCTGGAAAGTTTTAGCAAAGTTTCGTCGTGTGATAATGCAATGACAAAAAGATCGAAGCCCGTCTTGTATTTAACTTGGCGGGCCTCTTTTTTGGCCCAAAGTCAATCTTCAGGCCTGTACTCTATGATCCCGTCCGTAAGGACGATATTCAATTGTTAGTTAAAAATTAACTTATATACTGATACAAGTCAATGTTATACTTCATTCATGAATAGGCATGTACTTCAATCTGATCTTTGGGAAAAGTTTAAAAACAGTTATGGGACTCCAGCAATAAGAGTTGGAAATGTAGTTTACACAAAGCATAAAATACCATTCACCCCATATTTTTATGGTTATTGTCCAAGAGTAAATCCTTTTGATATTAACTTTAATGAAATTAAAGAATCTTTGGAAGAAAACTCATGTGTAGCTGTTCATTTTGATGTTCCAAATGTTACCAAGGATGATCCTTTTGCTGAGAAGGCAATTAAAATCTTTAAAGATAATAAATGCATTTTGTCATCAAGGGTGGAATTTGCTAAAGGAAACTTTCTAATTGATTTGACTAAGCCAGAAGAAGAAATACTTGCAAATATGCATAAAAAGCATAGGTATAATATAAAACTTGCACAAAAGAAAGGTGTGGTAGTAAGAGAAAGTACCAATGATAAGGATTTTGATTTATTTTTTAAGTTGTACGATGAAACAGGAAAGAGACAGAAGTTTTTCTCAAGATCAAGAAACTATTTAGAAAAAGTGTGGAAAACATTTAGAGAAGAGAATATGTCTCATCTTTTGATTGCTGAGTATGAAGGCAAACCACTGTCTGCTTGGTTGCTTATTATTTACGGTGATGTTTTATATTATCCATATGGGGGTTCTACTCAAGAAGATAAAGGTGTTCAATCAAGTTGTTTGTTAGGGTGGGAAGCTATTAGATTCGGAAAGAAGATGGGATGTACGTTGTTTGATATGTGGGGAGCAACTGAGGATATGAGTAATACTAGTGATCCATATTATGGTTTTTCTTTATTTAAACAGAAGTTTGGTGCAAAGCATGTTACTTATATCCCATCTTATGATTACGTAATTAATAGTTCAGTCTATAGATTATTCACCGTAGCAAATGATGTTAGGTGGAAATTCTTAAGTATCTTAAAATGATTCCAGCTTCTGATATTAGACAATCTGAAAAATGGTCCTTGTATCTTAAAGGGTTCGGATGGAAATCTCATAGGACAGCACGTGGGGTTCGCATTGAATATATAAAAACATTCATTGGAACCATTGTTAAAATTCAGCACCCTTTACCCTTAACGTTAGAAGACCTTAAAGAAATAGAGGAGTTTTGTGTTGGTCAAAAGGCTTTATTTATTAAGATAGAGCCGTTTATAGGACAAGATGTAAAGGTAATAGAAGAAGCTGGATACAAAAAAAATTTCTATCCGCTATCTCCTCCGTCAACAATATATATTGATTTAACTAAATCAGAAGAAGATCTTTGGAATAATTTATCTCACAGTGCAAAATATTCAATAAAAAGAGCTCAAAGAGAAGGTACTGTTACTAGATTTTATCAAAACCCACTTCCAGAAAAGGTAACTGATTATTTTGACATGCTTAAAAATACAGCTAAAAGAAAACATTTTTATGTTCAGCCGTTAAAAGACTTTCTATCAAAAATTAAAGTATTTGGGAAAGAATGTCATCTTGTTTTGTCTTATAACAGTGGTGGAAAACTACTCAGCGGTAAGTTTTATCTTTGTTATGAAGATATGGTTTTGTACTCTACAGGAGGTACTTCAAGAGAAGGATTAGAAACAAAAGCAGGCTATGAACTTTTATGGAAATCTATTTTGTATTTTAAGGGCTTAGGATACAAAGTTTTGGATTTAGAAGGAAAAGATGATGAAAGATTTAAAACAATTACAAAAGATTGGGGAGGATTTAGTCACTTTAAAGAAAAATTTAATGGGGAAGAAGTAGAATTTCCTTATCCTTATGTTAAGTATCTTAATCCATTCTTAAAGTTTGCTTCCAAGTTTAGTAATTTACCGTTCTAAGATTCTACCTTATAGTGTTTGATACTGCTTGAATGTTGTGGTACAATCCTCCTAATTTGAATTGATAATATAAAGGAAGCGGAGAGATGATAAAAAAAGTGAGAATTACTCTTTTTAAAACAGGAGAAGATAGGAATCAGAATAAGAACGCTTTATCAGAAAAGGAGGTGTCTGATCCACAGGAACTAATTAAAACTGTTTCAAATCTACCACCTTGTTATCTAGGTTACTCTGGGGTGGAGGAAAATGGGAACATTGGATTGTTCTACACCCTTAATGATGCAATTAGGTGGCTGGGGGCAGAAAGAGAGTTTGATAGAAAAACACTGCACGCATGGCTCTACTTCAATGGTCATAGGATTTCTATCTAAACGTTAGTCCTTAAAGGGAGTTGACATAAAAACCAACTCCTTTTTTGTTCCTTTAAGCAAATGCTTAATCCTTTTCTGCAAAGGGACATATATTCTTGTAGTCGCACCATGTACAGTGTCTCCCTGGAGTAGCTTCGAAATCTCCCTTCTTTATTCCCTTAACAACCTCTTTTATCCTTTCTTTCTCAGATTCTATTTGTTTATCAGTTCTTTTTGTTGATCTTTTCTCCCCAGATTCTACATAATAAAGAACCATATCTTTTGGATTTAAATTTAAAGCTTCTTTAGCAGCCATTGCATAAATAGTCATTTGAGCATCTTGATCTACTTCTTTCTGATTCTTTTCATTCCCAGTTTTATAGTCAATAATTTCAATATCTCCGTTTGGAAGTTCATCAATTCTATCTATCTTTCCAAATAGTTTTATTCCATCAATGGCTAAATTGAATGACTTTTCTATACCTAGATGTCTAACTTTAATATCCTTGTTTTTATTGTAGTAGTCTTCTAAAAGCTTCTTTCCACTTTTAAATCTTAGATTTCTATGTTTTTCATCAATGTATCCTAATGGATTCCAGTTTTTCTCATAAATTTTTAAAAGCTGTTCAAGTGGTAAATCTTTTCCAAACATCTTTTGTGTATGAAATTCCTTCAAAGTTTCATGAATAGTATTTCCAAAACTTAACGAGTGGTTTGGAGCTACTGGTATTTTTAAAACGTAAGAATACTTATATCTTAATGGACATATTAAATAATTATCTACTTGGGAGTAGCTAATAAAATCTGGAATAAAACCAGTAAGCTTCTTTATTTTAGGTTCTCTAAAGTTTGTTCCTACAGCAAAGAGAGTAGATTGTTCTTTTTTCTCTTTCATCTTATCTATTTTTACTTCTTTAATGCTCAAACCTGTTTCTTCAAGAAATCCACTTGGTGTTGTTTCTCTTTTACCACCATAATCTTTTCCTAAAGTCATAAAAAGATACTTTTTTGCTCTGGTCATACCCACATAAAACAATCTTCTTTCTTCTTGTGTGTGTTCGTCTCCTGTTGGAAGCGTTTCTTTTATTAAATCATTTGGAATTTCTATTTGATCTCCTCTATTTCTTGTTGGGAACCTCCCTGAAACAAGATTTGTCATAAAAACTACTGGAAATTCCAATCCTTTTGCAGAATGAACGGTAAGCAAATTTATTGTATCTATATCTGCTATTTCTGCTTGAGCTGGGTTTTCCCCAGCGTCTATTACAAGATCAAGATAATCTACAAAATCCACAAGAGTAGGTATTTCTTTTGTTTCTGAGTGGAAATCTACTTCAAATTTTTGTATTCTATTTAAGAATAAATTCAAATTCTTTATGCTTAGTTCACTTTCTATAGTTTCTTCATCTAAATATTGGTTAATGTAACCTATTGAATTTATTAAGTTATATATAATTTCAGTAGGGGAAGATTTAGTGAGATTATTTTGAAATTCAAGTATTGAGTTTTTAATATACTCAACACTTTCATCCTTTGATTCTTTTACTTGAGTCCATAAGTCTGTTTTTTTGAATCTTGTTTGAGATAGAAGTTTAGATATTTCTTCATAAGATATATTTAAACAATCAATGTTAAGTACTCTGTACATGCTTGTACCATCTGAGGGGTCTACAATGACCTTTAGAAGGGCCAAAACGTCCCTTATTTCCTCTCTGTCATATAATCCTCTGTTTCCAACCAGCTGATAGGGAAGATTGTATTTTCGAAGAGCCATAAAAATTGGGTCAAGATAGCTGTTTGCCCTAGCCAATATGGCAAAATCCTTGTATGTGTACTGCGGTTCTTTTGCTAAGATATCAAGTATACTAGAGATAATGAACTCTATTTCATCCTCAAGGGTTTCTGTTTGAATTATCTCTGGAGTAATTCCCTTTTCTTTAGTTTCACTTTTTAGTTCTTTCGAGATTCCTAACTTTGATTCCAAAGTATCAGGGTTGTTGTTTTGAATTAGTTTATAAGCAGGATCTAATATTTTTTGAGATGATCTGTAATTCTTAAGGAGAGTTATCATCTCTGAACCTTCAAAATCTTCCATGAATTGAAGAATATTTGAAACGGCAGCTCCTCTGAATTTATAAATTGATTGAGAGTCATCTCCAACTACAAGAAGACTTCTATCTTTGTATTTATTTTCTTCCTTACTGCTATTTTTCTTATCGTTTGCAGGGAAGAGAAGTTTAACTAGCTCATATTGTGCATAATTTGTATCCTGGAATTCATCTACAAGGATATGTTTAAATTGATCTTGATATTTTCTAAGTATGTTTGGTCTTTCTTTAAATAATTTTATCGTCCATGTTATTAAATCTCCAAAGTCTAGTTTTGAACTTGCTATTTTTAATTCTTCATATCTCTCATATACATGAGCTAACTCTTCCCATCTTTGTATTTCTTCTTTATCGTCTATTTTTTTGTTTGATTTAGATATAAATTCTCTAAATTCTTTAGGGGATATGTTTTCATCTTGAAGTCTTGATATGAATTTAAGTATTGCTGATATAAATTTAGTGGGATTTCCTAGCGGTCTAAAGTATTTAAGATCAAAATCAAATAAGTTTTTTCTAAGTAGTAACCATTGATCAGGAGAAGAGAGTATTTTATAACTTGGATCTAATCCGAATTCTAATCCTTCTGTTTTTAATAATCTGTCTGCAAATGAATGAAATGTGTACACCCATGGTTCTTCATATCCTAACGGCATTACATCACCAATTCTTAAGATCATTTCTTGTGATGCCTTTTCTGTAAATGTTAAGGCAAGGATTTCTTGAGGATTAACTTTCTGTTCTTGAACTAGGTATCTTATTCTTTCTGTTATTACCCTTGTCTTTCCTGTTCCAGCTCCAGCAACCACCAAAACAGGACCTGTTTTATGTTTTATTGCTTTGGTTTGATCTTCATTAAGTTGTGTTTCTGTATCTTTAACCATTGTTTGTATTATAAACGATAAGGTAATGATAATTCACAGGTACGCAAAAAGCCTTTGTATTTTGTTTACAAAGGCCTTTGTTTCTTTACGTTGCGCTAGGTGGTGTAACCATTGTTGAAGTCTCTAGTACTACAAAGGGTTGATTAGGAAACTCTTTTTTATTTGGGATGTACACCAGAGCTCTAGCTAGGTATCCCTGATCCTTAGTTTTTATGTTTCTTAATCTCCCTTTAGAGACTAGATTCCCAGTTTGACCATTTGGGAGAATCTCAAACACTGAAATATCATTCATGTTCTCTCCCTTAAGCAGACTGTAAATCCGTTTCCTACCATTTACTAGAGAAATGTGTTGGCACCACATAGG
>JBAQUF010000030.1:0-11859 GCA_049297375.1 Patescibacteria group bacterium | reverse complement strand
AGATATGGTCTTGCAAGTCTTCACCAACTAAGAGGAAGAGTAGGAAGATCAGATAAAGAAGGATTTTGTTTTGCTTTTATGAGTAACAACTCCAGAAATTCATATAAAAGATTAAAGTATCTTGAAGAGTTAAATAGTGGCGCAGAGCTTGCAGAAATTGATTTAAGAATGAGAGGACAAGGGGATATATTTGGCACTTCCCAGCATGGATTTAAGAAGCTAAAGATTGCAGATCTAAATGATTTAAATTTACTTCAAGAAGCAAAGGTAGAAGCTCAAAAGTACTACCAAAAGCTTAAAGGTTATCCTAAACTTGAAGATAAATTGACACAAAGAAAAGGCAGGTATATAACCTCAAACTAACATGAAAAAAGAAGAAAACATTAGTTTAAAACAAAAAGAAATTAGAATAACTACAGGAACTGCAAAGAATAAAAGACTTAAAGCTCCAGATATTGAAGGATTTAGAGCAGTGCAAGAAATAGCAAAATCTTCTTTGTTTTCTATTCTTGGAGAGAAAATAAACAATGCTATGTGTCTTGATTTGTATGCAGGAAGTGGAAATCTTGGAATTGAAGCGTTAAGCAGGGGAGCAGAGTGGTGTGATTTTGTAGATGACAATTATGAAAGTACTAAAGTTATAGAAGAAAACTTAGTTAATTGTGGTTTTGTTGAGAGAGCAGAATTTACAAGAAAAGATGTTTTAAAATTTATAGTAAACGCACCAAGAAATTACGACGTCGTATTTATTGACCCCTTCTATAAAGACATAACACATAAGTATTTGGTAAGCAACTTAGAAAGTGTATTAAATGAAGATGGAATAATTGTTTTTTTTCATGGAGATAATCTTAATTTAGAGGATTTGATAACCGATACTAATCTAAGGATTGTTGATGAAAGAAAATTTGGAAAGAGTTATTTTACCCTTCTTACCCTATAATATAATCCTATAGCACTTGCCAAACGACCTCAATTTGTGGTATAAACAACGAACCAATACTAATAAAAGGAGAGCAAATAGTATGTGTAGTGTAAGTGTTTCTAAAAGCCCAAGGGGAAGTCTTGTTGTTGTGGCAACACAGAACGGTGCATCAAGAAAAGCCGTTGTACCGCACTACCGCCTGGACGAGAAGCGAGTATCTTTGATAAGAACTTCTGATGTTGTGGGTGTTATTGCAACCGTAATGGGTGCAGATCCAACTCACCCAATCGTACGGAATGTGTTTAACAACCAAGTTGTCCCAGAAGTTGTGGCACAATTTAGTTAATAAACAACCCGCCCGTGCTAAGAACCGTCAACGTGATTTATCACCTCTTGACGGTTTTTTGTTGACTTATTCCATATTCATATGTATATTTCACTCCGTTCAAATAGTTGGTAGAATATAAGGGATAATTATTAAAATATATGGCAGTACCAAAAAGAAGATCATCAAAAGGTAGAGTAAGAAGAAAAAGAAACACTCACTACAAAAGAGTTGTTGTGAATGCAGTTAAGACCAAAGGTGGTTATAAAAGACCTCATGTTGAGGAATTAATTGAAATTTAAGTAAAATAAATGAAATCAGATACAGATCCTAGGCACACATCTCGTAAACTTGCTTTATCCTCGATATTTTCATGGCTTTTTACAGAAACGAATATTGATAAATGTGTGCTAACATCCACAGAAATCTTGGAATCTGAGGGAATAGACTACGATGATGAACTTACTAAGATTATTGTAGAAGGAGTTAAAAAACATTCTGTAGAAATAGATAAGATAATAGAAGAGTGTGCTCCAGAGTGGCCTATTGACAAAATAGCCAAAATTGATTTAGTAATACTAAGAATTGCCATATTTGAGATACTTTTTGGTAAAAAGACACCAGCAAAGGTAGCAATTGATGAGGCTGTAGAAATTGCAAAAGAATTTGGAAATGACACATCACATAAATTTGTAAATGGAGTATTGGGAGCAGTAGTAGAAAAGTATCTGCCCGAAGAAAAAGATAAAATTTTAGTGGAAAAAATTAAAGAAGAAAAGGAATAATAAAATGAGTGATTATTATCCAAAAGTTAAGAAGGTCATTGCAGAAAAAACAGGGTTAGAACCATCTGAAATAAGTACTGAATCGTACTTTGAAGATGATTTAAACGTAGGGGAGATGGAACTAATGGAAATACTAGAAGAGCTTGAAGAAACATTCCATGTTGATCTTATTGAAGATTCTGACAGCTTTGTAACTGTGCAAGATGTAGTAGATGCCTTGGAGGAGCATATACAGTAATAATTTAGGCTGAGAGAAAGCCGAGGTATTCTTTAAGCAAGGATCCTTCGATTTTATCCCAGAAAGAAATGGCTTTTGATTTTAATAAAGTAAAAGAAATATTAAAGACCGAACTTAGTGATGAAAACCTATTTAAAATAGCATTTACCCACAGATCATACTTAAATGAACACCCAGAGTATAAAAATGAATCAAATGAAAGATTAGAGTTTCTTGGGGATGCTGTACTACAGCTTTTATCTTCTGAGTACTTATATGAACACTATAAAAAATCACCAGAAGGGGATCTTACCAACTTTAGATCTTCTGTTGTATGTACACCATCTATTGCAGCTGAAGCAAGAAGATTAGGTTATGGAAATATGCTTTTGTTATCAAATGGAGAGGAAGCAACAGGAGGAAGAGATAGGGAATATATACTAGCTAATACATTTGAAGCTGTTCTAGGAGCTTTATACATAGAAGAAGGATTGGGTGTATGCAGGGAATTTGTGGAAAAGGAACTGTTATATAAGATGGAAGATGTGATAAATAAAGAGGAGTATAAAGATGCAAAGTCTTTGTTCCAAGAATCAGCTCAAGATAGATATGGTGTTACACCATTGTATAAAATTCTTAACTCATGGGGGCCAGATCATGAAAAAACCTTTAAAGTAGGTGTGTATCTTGATAAAGATCTATGGGGAGAAGGAGAAGGAAAAAGCAAACAGAAGGCTGAACAAGACGCTGCAGAAAAAGCTTTAGAGAAAATCCATAGCTTAAAGTAGTTAAGAAGATAGAATGGACAATTAAAATACCTTCTGATAGAATCAACCAGTTATGTCAGTAACAATTAGATTAGCAAGAACAGGAAGAAAAAACTTACCAGCTTATAAAATAGTTGTGAGTAATACCCGTGATAAAAGAAATGGGAGGTTTGTAGATATTATTGGGAACTATAATCCAACAACAACTCCTCAAGAACTAAACTACAATAAAGAAAAGTATGAAAAATGGACAAAAACAGGAGCTTTAGTAACTGAAGCGGTTAAGAAATTAATTGAAGGTAAATATGAATATGTGAAGTACGAACCAAAGAAGATAAAGGCTAGTAAGGAAGAGGCTAAGGCTAAGGAAACTGTAGAAGCTGCAAAACCTACCAAGGAAGAAGCAAAAGAAGAAATACCTACAGAAGAAAAGAAAGAAGAAACTAAGTAAGTAAATATCATGAAAGAATTTTTAGAATACTTAATTAAAGAAATAGCATCCAAACCAGAAGAAGTTGAAGTAACTGAAATTCAAGATGATGGTTTTTACACATACTCCATACATGTTTCCGAAGAAGATATGGGTATTGTTATTGGAAAAGAAGGAAAAACAATAAAAGCACTAAGAAACTTAGCTAAAGCTAAAGCTATAAAAGATAATGTTCGAATTCAAGTAGTTCTTGAAGAAGTTAAATGATTAAATTCAATATAGTTACACTTTTCCCTCAGCTTTTTAATGAAAATTTAAAAAGTCTTCCATTTAAAAAGGCAATTGAAAAAAATATTGCTGAATATAATCTAATCAATCTAAGAGATTTTTCCGTTAACAATTATGGATCTGTAGATGATACAACATATGGCGGGGGAGTGGGAATGATTATTATGATAGAACCAATATATAAGGCGTTAGTGAAAATATATGGAAATGAAGTCATGGAAAAGCAAATAAAAGATCCTGAGAAAAAATCTCTCTCCAATGGGCACAAGATAGTCGTTTTATCCCCAAGGGGTGCTATATATAATCAAGAAAAGGCTAGAGAATTATCTAAGTGCGCACAAATTACACTAATATGCGGGAGGTATGAAGGAATTGATGCTAGGGTTGAAAACAATATAGCCACAGATGTTGTATCCATTGGAAACTATGTATTAAGCGGTGGAGAAATTCCAGCACTTGTGGTTATGGAAAGTGTAACTAGACTGCTACCTGGAGTTTTAGAAAAGAAAGAAGCTTCGGAAATAGAATCTTTTTCTAATAATGAAACTAACGCTGAATATCAGCAATACACCAAACCAGAAAATTTCATGGGATTAGAAGTTCCTAGTGTTCTTTTGAGTGGAAATCACGCAGAAATAGAAAAGTGGAGAAAAGAAAACTCAAAAAAGAAATAACTTACTGAGCTGCTGGTTCAGTACTGCTTGTTTGTGTTTCAGTTGGATTTTCACTTGCAGTTTCTTCTTCTGTAACTTCTTCTTCAGGCTCTTCTTTTACAACTTCAATGTTTGGATTAATAAATTCATAATACTTAAGTTCTTTTACCATATTAATAAAATCAGCAAACTTTTGACTTGATATATCAAGATCAATTGGTTCATCAGTTACAGCATTTGACTGAACAAAAAGATAAGGGGAATCAAGTGAAAAACTTGCAGTTAACTTTCTATCCCCAGTTGACGAAGTTCCAGCAGAATACCTAAAGTTTGGAATTGATACAAATCTTGCAGCTTTTTCAACCGACTGCATCAGAAGAATAATTTGATCATAGTTAGCATCTGCTCCTAAGGATACAGACACAATACTATATGAAGCTTTTTGTGTCTTATCAGATGTACCGGTACTTCCATAGGAGTAGCTAAGTCTTGTCACAGACATACCTGAGTCTGTAGCTATTTGATTTACCTGATCTAAAAGTCTTGGAACTTCTTCTTCTGAAACAAGAACCCTATTTACTAAAGCAGAGTCTTCATCAACAACGGTTTTGAAGTCCACAAGCCTATTTAATCTTTGGAGTTTTGTATTTAAAGTTTGCTTCATATTTACTTTTCTAGATAAATCTAACTTAAGTTCAGGTAATTTTCTTAATGATGGGTATATAACAATAACAAAAAGAAAAAGTGTAACTGCAGAGGCTACTAAAGGAACAACAAAGTTAAGAAGTGCCTTTTTTATCTTTTCTATATCTATACTAATGTCTTTTGCTTTCTTTTCCTCAGGCTTCATTTCTTAAGTTTGCTTTCATCAAAATTAACTACAATAAAAAACTTAACTTGGTTAGTAGACTTTTCAAGGCTAACAGAATTTAAGGTAACTGAAGTAAAAACATCTTTAAGAAGAGGATTGCCACCTTCAAAATCTTTATCCATTAAATTGTTAATAAAACTAGCAATTGCAATATAGTTGCTAGCAACACCTGACAAGGTTACTTGACCGGTTTTAACGTCCATGCTTTCAACTAAAAGTTCATCTGGATTCCTGCTTTTTAATTCTTCTAAAAGAAGTGAGTATCTTGGTCTTTCTTTAAAGAGAGTTTGAAGAATACTAAACTTCTTATCTAAGTTTCTAGCAGATATTTCTACTTGGTTAAGACTAGAGATTTGGCTTCTTAAAGAATTTATATCTGCATCCACTACAGTAATTTGATCCTTAATATTCTTAATAGCTAAAAAAAGATATAACGATATAAGTCCTGATAGAACCAGCACACCTAAGGCAACATAAGTGCTTGTTTTTACAGCTTTAGTCTTTTTTTGAACAAATACTTCTTCCTGTGGGATTAAATTAATATCACCAACCATTAAAACCTCCTTAAAGCTAAACCAATAGAAGATGCATAGCTAGGGGCTTCATCAATAAGAAGTTGTTTTTGTTTTTCTATCTTAGGAGATATTTCAATATTATTTAAAGGATTAGCAAGTATTACTTCTAAATCAAGTTTATTAGCAACATAAGATAAGAGATTAGGCATAAGGGCAGTTCCTCCACTCAAGATAACTCTTTTAATGCTAGCAGATGGGTTGTGATTTGTGAAGAAAACAGCAGCTCTTTGGACTTCAAGTATTAAGTTATCAACAATAGGTTTTACCACTTGAGCAACTTTTCCTTCTCCTTGGAAGTCATCAAGACCATAAGCTTTTTTATACTCTTCAGCTTGGTCGTGATCTAAACCAAGATTTTGCATAAGAGTTTTAGTAATAACATCTCCTCCAATTGGAATGGATCTTGTAAATCTCACAAAACCACCATAACAAACAACAATTAGGGTGCTCCCATATCCCATTTCTAGTATCATTGTTCCGGATGGAGCTTCTATTTTATCCCCTAAAGCTCTTCCTAAAGCTATTGTTTCTGGTTCTATAGCTCTTGGAACAAGCTTAGCTTTCCTAAGTATATCAACGTATTTATTAACTATATCTTTTCTAGCTGCAACAATTTGAACACTCATTTTTCCTTTTTCAATTAAATCCTGATCAATTTTTTGATATGAAATATTTACTTGATCAAGAGGTAGGGGAATATATTGTTCAGCTTCATACTTAATGGAACTTTTTAGCTCTTTATCGCTCATAATAGGAAGCTTAATAATTCTCATAAATACATGAGTTTCATCTATGCTAAGAACAACATCTGAAGTGCTAAATCCTGATTCTGAAATAAATTGTTCAAGAGCAGATGATATCAGTTTTACATCTTCCGGAGAGCTGGGGTCAGTTGTAATCTTAGGATTGGTAAATGTACCAAAAGCGTTTAGTATGAGCTTATCCTTCTTGTTTTCTAGCTCAACTGCTCTAAAGCTCTTCTTTCCTATATTTAAACCTATCACGGGCATAATAAAATGTTACATTAGTTAGTCCTATTAGACAATGGGTCTGTACTAGATTTTTGATAAATTACAAAATCAAAATATTCAGGGGCAGAAGATACAGACTTTAATACCTTTACTACTCTAATAGCATTTCCTGCTCTTCCAGTAGATGTAATTAACACTCCTTGGCTTGGAAGAGTTTGTCCACCAGAAGGAATCACATAAATAATGGGGTCCGACAGAAAAGGTTTTATTCTTAAAAGTTTAGGCGTATTTGATGCAGTAACATTAAAACAATTTTGATGACCTTGAGATGAAGATGCTTCAGTAAAACCATTATCAAACCCACTATAACCAATTGAATTATAAGCATAAATATTAGATTTGATTACACCACTTTGATCATAAATATATGAAGTATAAATAGACGCAGTATCATCCCAGCAAATACTTAAAATACTTCCAGATGTATATCCATCCAAGAATACTTGTGATACCTCTCCTTCTTTTCCTCTTAATTGAAATGGTTCGTTGCTTGCACCAATAAAGCTTAAAGAAACATCAGCTCTAACTTTTTGACCAATAACTCCTGTTATTTCTAACACACACTCAGAACCACAATTTCCAAAATTAATGTATCCTTCAAGGGTTTCATTTGGTAAAAGAAGCATTCTTTCAACGGCAGCTTCTGCAACTGCCAATGCTTTAGACGAGTTATCAGATTGTGATATATCTTTTAAGCTTTTTATGAATCTATTTGACACAATAACACCAACAGTAAGAGCTAAGACCATAAGAACAACTATTGCTACTAAAGTTTGTCCTTTTTCTCTATTTGGATTTAGATTTATTCTTTTCCTAATCATCTATAATCTTAAAATCAAATGTTTTAAAATGTTTTAATAAGAGAGCAATAAGTTTATACCTTATATTTTTATACCTTATATTCTAGTAAGTGTTTCTAATAACAATTGTACTTTTTATTCCAACTTTTCCTGTGTAAGATCTGCTTAAACCTGGTTGAGCTTGAGTAAAATCAATATTAATATTTACTATTTGAGGATTAACTCCAAACGTGGAAAAGCATCCATCGGTACTACCACTGCAAGATACTAATACTCCTCCAGGGCTAGCATTTGATGTTACAGCTATTGCAAGACCAGAATTTAATTTTCTGTAGATTACCCCCGATAAAACTTCATATTCAATAATGTCTCCGCTTCTTGTTGAAAAGTTAAGTATAGTACCACTGCTTCCAGCAACAGGAGTATTTGTTGCTCTAGCATTTCTCAATTCTTTTTCAATTTTTAAAGATACGAAGTTGGATTGCTGCTCAATTTCATTCATTACTTGTGTTTTGTTATTGCTTCTAATTAAAGATATAAGAATATCGTTAGTAACTCCAATTGATACTGCTAAGAGAGCAACTACTAAAAGAAGTTCTATTAGTGTAAAGCCTTCTTGTTTACCCTTGTTACTTTCCCTACTTAACTTTTTATTATTAACTACTTCCTTTCTTCTCATGTTTATTCTGTCCTCCAGTTGGTTAAATCAGTATAAAGGTATGTTCCTTTTGTTTCTCCTCCAATATTCCAAGTTACAGAAACAGATATTCTAGCTGTGTCATCAACACCAGATGCTAATTGAGCTCCTTCAGGAGTAGTTGCTGTAAAAGATCTAATTAAAGCTTCTGTAGTACCCGCATTTTCTGTAGTTGCATCAGAAGATATCCCAGATCCATCAGTAAGCATGGAGCAACCATCATCACACAGTCTAATATCAGATATAAACTGATCCCATGAAGAACTATTGTCTCTATATGCCCTTACTAATTCTAGTTCTCTGTTTGCTATTTTAGATCCTTCTAGTAAAAGTTTGCTTTTTAAAGATGTTCTTAGTGTAGATATTGATAAAGAAACTAGGGATGTAATAACAATTACAGCTATTCCAATGGAAGCAACAACCTCTACTAAAGCAATGCCATTCTGATCTTTCTTTCTTTCTTTTTCTCTTCTTTTTTTAATAATTTTCATCGTCATATTTAATTATATTTACATTTGTACTAATACACATATGTGCTTATTTACTCATTAGTAGAATAAATCAGTCCTGAATTATTAAAGAAAATATTTTTAACTTCAGATCCAGAGTAACCTACAACAACAGAGCTAGCACTTCCAAAACCAGGTGAATAAATACCCCCATCTTGAACACTAAAAAACAAGCAGCCATATTGTCCTTCACCAAAGCTTTGTATTTTTAAATCATTTGGTAACTTTCCATTTCCTTGATACTGACCTTCAACATAATTTACAGGGCAGGAGGTGTTAGAAGAAGATATAAAATAATCGTAAGTAGAACTACTATTTGTAAATTTTATACCCCAAAACTTCACTAAAGTTCCATCTACAAGCTGATCTGACAAAGAACCTGTTAATGCCTTGTTTTGTGTGCTTCTTAAATCACTTTTTAATTGTTCTTGAGCTTGTTTTAAGTTTTGATTTCTAATATAAGATGAAAATGCAGGGATAACTCCCACTGAAATGATAGAAATAATTGTAACAACAAGTAACAGTTCAATTAAAGTAAATGCTGAGTTCTTTGTGGGCAGAGTCATATAGATTTATATTATCACAAAATTATGGTGAAATTAGGTTTAGATTATTTCCAATTTCATAAAAAGTAGGATCATTTCCACCATCATTTGCCATTTCATCATTTAAGATTTCCAACTTAGCATTTATTTCATAGCTATTTGAATTATGAATATAGTAGTAGTGATATGAATCATCATTTACTGGATCTATAGGAAGAAGGGGAGTGTAGGAAGATAAATTTTCTTGAATCCACCCGGATTCTGATCCTGTAAGCTGAGAGGATCCTGCAGGAAGAATAGTACTTTGCCTTAAGGTGTTAGATTGATCTGGATATCTTTTCTTATCAGCTACAAACTCACTTATAGCTCTGTCTATAGTTGAAATATCTGAGATTCTTTTTTGATCTCTTGCTTTTTTCTTGTTTCCAATAGGATCAAAATTAATAATTGCAAGAGAACTTAGCATTATTATTAAACCTGTAACAATAACAACCTCAATAATGGTAAAGCCTTTGGAAGGATTGATAGAAGTTCTATTTTTAATGCTAAAGCGGGTTTTCAACAGCATAACAATAATTTCCCCCGCAGTTGCAATTTGAAATGTATCCTTGAAGACAGTTTACAAGTTGAGAGCAAAGATTATCAGACGCACTAGTCTCAATTTCCATGACAGCCCCTAAGATGTATCTTCCAACAAGACAGCCACTTCCAACACAATCTGGTGTAATGTAATAATAACCATGAACAGAAGCACCTCCATAGCAATTGTTGTCAGGTGTGACTTTACCCTCTATCGGATCAAGAGGCATTTTGCTTATATAACTTGGAACTATTGCTAAAGATAAGGCAGATACAGAATCATTGATATTTTCCCATGTACTTTTCATAGGATAGCCTCTGTAATCAGAGTAATAAAGCTCAAGGGCAGTTTGTACTTTTTTTAAATCTCCAACTCTTCTAGCATCTCTGGATTTAGACTGTATCCCTCTAATGTTTAAAACACTTAACGTAACTCCACTTAAAATTCCAATTATTAATACAACTAGCATTAACTCTATTAATGTAAATCCTTTTTGTTTTCTAATATTCTTCATATTTTAATTATGTTAATTATATGTTAATAACCACTAATTAGTAACTACATCACATGCAGAAACTTTTTCAAGAAGTTCTTGTGTGTCACCTCTGCATTCTTGTATTGCATCACTAGTTGATGAAAATTTATAGTAATTATCATCAGCATTCTTTTTAACATATACAGCAAACTGTGATGATGAAGAGTCGTAGATATATATAATCCCTTCTGGCCATGTTTGTATATACTGATCAAGAACTATGTTTGAGTCATTATTTAATGGATTGCCATTATCAGAGGTTTCAATAAGTGGGTAACTTCCTTCTGAATAAAAGTAGGATTCTATGGCTGAAACTATTTTTTCTAGATTTGCAAGACTTACAGAATCTTTAGCTCTATCCCGCTGTTTTCCTTGATTAAGTACAGACACAGTAATACCACTGAGTATTGAAATGACTACCACAACTATCATCATTTCTATTAATGTAAATCCATTCTTTCTGTTCATAGATTGTTATACTATTCAGTTACTACTGTGCAACTAGCTGATAAATCAACTGTTGAATAGTTAACATCGGACGGACAAGACCACAATCCTTTTGTTGAGTCAAAAACAAAAATTGCTCCGGCATCTGCTGGATTTATCTTGAATTGTTTAGCAGCAACCCTAAAAGCTCCATTTACTAAACTACCTGCATTGGTTGTAGAAATTGCCATATTGCAGTTTGATCCTGTTTCTGTGTCTCCTGCAATTAATCCTGCATCACATGTGTTAGGTAAACTTGTTCCACTTAAAGTAAATCTACAATCTAGCTCATCAACAGCTGTACAATCTGCATTAGGAGTAATGTTGTCAAGCTCTACTGATAACTCACTGCTTGATGGAAGTCTTCCAATGGATGCTCTTGCCGTGTTTACACCAAAAGCAACTTTAGTTAAGGAAGCCTTTATTGTTGCATTTCTTGCTCTATTTTGCTGTCTAAATGGATTAACAACTGCAATAAGTACTCCTGCTAATATACCAATGATAACTATAACTATAAGAAGCTCAATAAGAGTAAAACCTGTCTCTGGGCCATTATTTTTATTTAATCTTTTCACCTACAGGTCACCTCCTTACAACAATATAACTTTATATAGATTTTTAAATTATTAGCAACAAAAAAATTACCTTGTTGCTTTACTTCAAGTATGATTTGATATTAATTCAAAGTCAACAAAATCATAATATAAATTGGTTAAGGAAAAACAAATGAAGCTGTAGATACAAACAAAAGAAGAGTAGGTTAGTCTAAGCTTCCACTAGTGTATAAAGCATAATCAAATACGGATGGAGCATAAAGATGTGATCTATAAACATTTACTG
>JBAQUF010000029.1:0-1591 GCA_049297375.1 Patescibacteria group bacterium | reverse complement strand
GACACTTGTAGTGGGACCCTCGGCAAAGCATGCTGCCTTGGGGCTTCTTGATTTGATGGAAAGGTCATGAGCCTCAAGGACAGACTCAGCCGCCTCACGGGGGATGCCGGCAGCCCCGTTCAGGCGGATCTGAAGCAAGACAGCGTCAGCGCGCTCCGCGGAAAAATAAGTGAGATCATGAACCGCAGGGAGCGCCTGGGAGCGCCTCCCATCTCTCAGATAAAAGATCGCGCAGTCTCATTGGAAAGTGTGGTTGCCGGAGAAGAGACGGAGACGCCCCAAGGGAAATTTTTCTTTTCGCGCAGCAGGTTTATGGCGGCAGACTTTCATGGGCATACGCGGGTCAGCGATCTTGTCTGCCCCGGCATGGAGGCGGTTGCCTTTCTTGCCGGCGCTGATGGGCTTAAAGGACTGAACATCGAGGACGGCCTGTTCCTTGACACTGAAACCACGGGCCTTGCAGGGGGTACCGGGACCTTTCCCTTCCTGATCGGGCTGGGGTGGTTTGAAGGGGACTGCTTCATCACCTGTCAGCTTTTTGCGCGGGATTTCTCCGAAGAACCTGCCATGCTCGCATGCTTGTGCGAGCTGGCATCGAAGCGGAAATTCCTGGTGACCTTCAACGGCAAGGCCTATGACCTGAACCTGCTCGCAACCCGATTCATCCTTAACCGGTCCAGGGACCATCTTTGCGGCATGCCGCAAGTCGACTTGCTCCACCCGAGCCGGCGGATCTTTTCCCACCGCCTGGAAAATGTCAGGCTGGTGACCCTGGAGGCATCCGTGCTCGGGGTCAGTCGCGGACCTGATGTGCCCGGCCACGAGATACCTCAGCGCTATTTCGACTGGCTCAGAAGAAGAGACGGCAGGCTCATGGCGGACGTATTCAGGCACAACCGGCTGGACATCATTTCCATGGCATCCCTGCTGAAGCACCTGACGGACCTGGTGGAAGGCAGACTGGCCACAGATGCCCATCAGGCGGATCTTCTCCCGATCGCCAGGCTGCATCACGATCGCGGTAACCTTGCAGCAGCCACCCGAATTTTTGAGCCCTTATCCCGCTCCGGACAGCCGGGGGTTGCACAGAGCGCACGAAGGTCCTTGTCACTGATCCACAAGAAGACAAGCCATTGGAATGATGCCGTATCGCTTTGGAATGAGATGATCGCTTCGGATCCGTATGATGTTTTTGCCGCCGAAGAGCTTGCCAAATGGTACGAGCATCATGTCCGCAAATTCAGTCTTGCTGTTGAGATCGTGGCCCGAATACTTGAGGGAGAAAGGCTGAATGAGTCGGATCGCCTTGCCATGGAGCATCGCCTGCGCCGTCTCCTTCACAAAGTTGACGGGAATAATCAACGATAAAATCCAGCTTAGTATATCGCTATATCCTGCAACCTATTGATTACCATATCGATAATTTCAACATCATCCAAAAAGTGCTTATGGTCCGTATATCGATTATTGATAAGGTTGCATTCCAGTAATTGACATTTATTATCAAACAATTCAACGTCGTATATTATATTTTCAGCAAGTAATTGAAATAAATTTCCAGATCCTTCTTTCAGGAATAGCGCAGAGGAAA
>JBAQUF010000028.1:0-17503 GCA_049297375.1 Patescibacteria group bacterium | reverse complement strand
TGTAACTCATGATTATAGAAATGAATTAGCTGAAAGAATACCCTTTTCTATCATATCAGTGATGTCAGTTATTGTTTTTTACTTCATGGTAAAAAAACTAACAAAAAGCTGGGTATCGGCATTTATTGCCTCATTAATATACTTGTCAAACGGTTTTATTGTAGGATTTGGAAGAATAGCTCAATATCAAAACTTAAATCTTTTGTTTTCTTTTTTAGCAGTATACTTTTACAGCAATCTTTTAGATAAAAAGAAGCATTTAATAAAGTTTACACTAGTCGGTACTTTATTTTGGTGCTTATCTTTTCTTTCTCATTGGGATGCCATATTTATACTTCCCATTGTCCTTTGGATATTTATTAAATTCTTCTTTGATAAATCATTTAGCAATGGATACAAAATTAGAATTCTTGTATATAACTTTCTTTTAGGTTGTTTAGTTCTTCTTCCTTTTATGATTCCTTACTCTATGCATCAAAGGTACTCTGATGAAAATCTTGGGTATTTGTTTAGAAGGTTAGGTATAGGTTATTCAAACAATCATCTTTATAAAATGTATATTGATTTATACAGCCCTTTTGTATCTTTGTGGTTTTTAATAATATGCGGAATGCTTGGGGTTTTATTCTTAAAAAGAAGCTATATGTTTACACTGTGGTTTTTGTTTGGATACGGTATTTTCGAGCTGTTTGTTAGAAAACCAGGCACTCATGTGTACAATTTCTTAATTCCTGTATTTATACTTTGCGGTATAGGAATAGAATACTTGGTAAGGATAATGCCAAAGGTTCTAAAGGTTTTTGTCCTTCTATTAGCCATGGTTTCAATATCATTTCTTTATTATCAATCGTACATGCTTTTTGTTGATCACTCTAAGGAATACCCTTGGGAGCAAGAGATGGTTTTAAATATTAACTTAAAGTGCAGCCAAAAAGATAAAATATGCAATAAAGTTAAACCTTACGCTACCCTTCTTACTAAAAAATACTACTATGATTATGAAGGACAGAAATTACCATTGTTTGGATTCCCTCACAAAAGATTTTGGAACGAGGTAAATGATTTTATACAAGAACAAAATAAAATAAATAGTGAAAAGCTTGGATATTCCTCAAATGAAGATAAAACAGTTGGTGAATGGTATATAAATGGAGGATATAAGACATCTGGCGAGTTTTACTTTGTAGGTATAAGAAAACCAGGAAATTTTGTTGAAGAAATGAGCCCTCCTTACTCAGGATCCAAAATTTTAGTTAAGGAATTTAAGTCTGAAAGCGGAGTAAATCAGACAAAAATATTTAGAGTAAATACGATAAAGAAGTAAAATACTAAGTTACAGTAGTTATAGTACAGTTTTATAACCAAGTATTTTCTACTTCCTTTACATTAACGCCTTCCCCTACAACAGTAATCTTAGGTTTTTGAGAGAAAATTTCTTGAGAAACACTTCTAATTTCATTTATCAAACACTTCTTTATCCTTTCTACCTCATATTGGTAGTTTTGATCCTTTCTTCCATGAATTAAAAGATCAGAATTATACTCTGCCCTTACGGATACTTTTTCCATTTCAAAACTTAAGTTAGATAAAACCTTCTTTTTAGAATTTTCAATACTTCTAGAGCTAATTAAGGATGAAAAGCTAATAACATTCCTTCTTATCTCATGTAGTATTGTCTCAAGATCTTTCTTTGCACATGAAAAGTAAATACTAAAAAGGCCATAACTTCCTGACGAAAATGAGACACACCTTGTTATGTAAGACAACCCCAGCCTCTCTTTTATTAATTTATTTAAGAGTGAGTCTAGAATATTAGATATAACCAACGATGAGTATTTTTTATCATCAGATGTTTTAAATCCATAAAAATCTATCTTTATTAGTATTTGAGAAATACCTTTAAATTCATAGTTTTTAATAATAAATTCGTTTAAACTCCTATGCTTTGGATACACTGCCTTAGTATTGGCCTTATATTTGCTAAAGAAGCTTTTAATATATGGAACAATAGTGTTAATTGATATATTTCCACTTAAAACTAAAGCAAAGTTGTTTGGATGATAATACTTATCTCTAAAATCTGTAACATTTTTAATACTTAGCTTATTTATATGCTTTTCTTCACCAATATTCAGCTTTGACATTCTTTCATTTGGAAAAGATAAAGCACAAGAAACTCTCCCTAAAAACTTTTCTGGATTGCTTTCTATTCTTTTAATTTCTTGCAAGGAAATACGTTTTAATTTACTAAAATCCTCATTGTTTATTTGTTCTTTAGCAAAAACTTTAGATAAAAACTCTAACCCATCAATTACACCATTCTTTTGTACTTTAACCATAAATAAAACATCATCCCTGCTTGTTACTCCAATTATTCTTCCTCCATTTGAAACCAGTTTGTTGCCAAAATTATTTGATGTATGTAAATGTTCTAGAATATGAGCAGACCCAATTTGAGATTCATTTTCAAAATTACTTCCTGCTAAACCTTTCAGGTGGATAGTAACTGCACTAGAGTTCTTGTCTGCAACAAGACGAACTTTTAAGCCATTTTTTAGTGTAATGTCGTTGACATTCATTTAATCTAGATTTAACTTATACTTACTTTAAGTATGACTTTAAAATATGAAAAATACATTAAATCCTTTGTTTCTATTTTACTTCTGTTATCAATATTTAGGTATTCCTTTGCTGCCACTCTACAGCTTCACAAGATAGGAGCTCTTGATCTAGGCGGTGAAACTTATCCTGAATGGTGGTATACGGGGACAAATCCAGTTTTGTATGGGGTGTCTGGTGCAAACTCAAAAGTTGATATAAAAATAGGGGAAAGCTCTTATTCTGTTACATCAGATGCTTCTGGTGCATGGAATTACCCTACTGTTCTTGATAAAGGGGATTACATTGTAAGCATATCTCAGAGTTCAGAAACTATATCCTTTACTCTTCATCTAGGGCAAAGCGTTCCAGAGAATGTTGGTTCTACTGCTACAGAATCAACTCAATCAGCAACAAATGTTCCAACAACAGGTTTTAATCAATACGTAGCATTATCTTTTAGCTTTGGAGTAATACTTCTTGCAACATATTTCTACTTTTCTACGGACTCAAAAAAGAAATCAGTATTTGAGAACAGAATGATAAAAGAAGAATAAGAGATAGCTTCTATTCTCTATTCTTTTCTCTTAATAATCTCAAGAGCAGTGTTATGTAATTCTTCTGCTGTTGGTTTTGGATAATTTAAATTTAATATTTTCCTGATAGTGTCACCTTTCCTTAGCGGAAATATTTTTACGTGCAGATGATTAACTTCTAATCCTTCAAAAATTACAGCAACTCTATCCACTTTAAAAGCCTTTTCTAATATTTTAGCTACTGCTTTTGAAGCCTTCATTGTCTCTGAAATATCTATATCACTATTGTCAAAAATATAGGAACTTAAGTGCTTCTTTGGAACTACTAAAGTCATTCCAGAAGTAACTGGGTTAATATCTAAAAAAGCTACAAAATTACCATCTTCCCAAATAATCTCTGAAGGAATTTCCTTACTTGCTATTTTACAAAAAATACAGTCATTCATACTTAAATATTACCAAATAATAAATATAAATTTTCTTTATCAGAAGTAAATTTATCTAATAGTTTAAGATTCTTTCCTTTATACATTTTAGTTACTTCATTTATTTCTTCATTTGAGTACTGATGACAGTACCTTTTTATGTCCTTTCTCTCTTTCCATCCTAAGAAATAATCTCCTGGAGTATTATTAAAATTCCAGAAAGTTAAGATCAACACTCCATTTTTGTCTAAAAGATTAGGTAATTTGCTAAACCAAGTATTTCTAAACGAATAGTCAGGAATATGATGAGTTACTCCAAATGCAGATACAATATTGTATTTACCTTTTATTTTATCTAATTCTTGAAATATATCACCTTGTATAAAAGTAGCGTTTTTAAATTTTTTAATTCCTTCCTTCATAAGGTCGTTATTTATGTCAATGCCTATATACTCAATGTTTTTCCTTTTCTTGCTAAGAAAATCATAGAATCTCCCATTTCCACATCCTAAATCCAATACCTTTATCTCATCTATATCTTTTCCAATTACCTTGAATGCCTTTTCTACTGCCCTATCCCATCCTTCCCATGGAGCTTGCCTGGATCTTGAGAATTCTTCAAACACAGATTGGTAAAAGTTATTATTTAGTTCTAAAATATCCCTGACTGCTTTAGAGTTCATATGAAAACAAAAAACAATAATAAAACTAACAAAGATATTCTACTTCAAATAGTGAAAGAAATCTTATCTTTAAAAAACCCTAGTGAACAAGATATTTCTAAAATTATGTGCAAACATCCTTCTGTTGAGACAACAATGTTCTCCAAATCACAGATCATTAACCTTTTTAAACACTATAAAAAAGAATTAAACCTTAGTAACACCAATGAGAAATACTTCTTATCTTTAATAAGAATGAAAAAGGTTAGAACATTGTCTGGAGTTACCCCAGTCATGGTGCTAACTAAGCCTTATCCATGCCCTGGAAACTGTATTTACTGCCCTAATGACCCTAATATGCCTAAAAGCTACATATCCTCAGAACCAGGAGCTCAAAGAGCGTATTCAAATAAGTTTGATCCCTACCTTCAGGTCTTCAATAGGCTCGTTGCATATAAAAACATTGGACACTCTACAGATAAGGTTGAGTTAATTATTCTTGGAGGAACTTGGTCCTATTATCCAAAAAGCTATCAAATTTGGTTTATTAAAAGATGTTTTGATGCTATGAATGACTTCACATCAAAATCTACTAAATACATAACTAAGTCTTTACTAGATAAAAAATGCTCTTGGAAATCCTTAATGAATGCACAAAAAGAAAATGAAACAGCAAAAACCAGATGTGTAGGATTAGTAGTGGAAACAAGACCTGATTATATTACAAAAGATGAGGTAATAAAGTTAAGGAAATTAGGTGCTACAAAAGTACAAATTGGAGTACAAAGTTTAAATAACAGTGTATTAAAGCTAAACAATAGAGGACATAATGTAGAATCAACAGCAAATGCATTCAAACTTTTAAGAATGGGAGGATTTAAAATACATGCTCACTGGATGCCTAACCTTTTAGGATCTGACCCTAAGGAAGATATTAGTGATTTTAAAAAGCTATTTAGTGATAAAAGGTTTAAGCCAGATGAATTGAAAATATATCCATGTTCCTTAATACAAAATACGAAACTCTTTGATTACTATAATAAAGGAAAGTGGAAACCATATACTGAAAAGCAAACTCTTAATGTTTTAACAAAATGTTTTCTTCTAACCCCAAGATATTGCAGAATAACAAGAGTAATAAGAGATATATCATCAGAAGATATATTTGCTGGTAATAAAAAAAGCAACTTTAGACAAATAGTAGAAAAAAGCATTGAAGAGTCTGGCAAAAGGATTGTAGAAATAAGATCTAGAGAAATTAAAAACGAAGAAATTAATCACCAGGACTTAGTTTTGAATATAACAAGCTATGATACATCTTCCTCTACAGAATACTTTTTAGAATATATAACTAAAGGGGATAAAATAGTGGGATTTTTAAGACTATCTTTGCCTAGAAGCAACATTTCTAACTTCATTAAAGAGCTTAATAACTCTGCAATAATAAGAGAGGTTCATGTATATGGTCAAACTCTTGGAATAGGAGACGAAGAAAAAGGCAAGGCTCAACATTCTGGCCTAGGAAAGAGATTAATACAAAAGGCAATAGAAATATCTAAAGATAATAAATACTCAAGACTTTCAGTAATATCCTCAGTTGGTACAAGACTTTATTACAGAAATAATGGGTTTAAAGATGGTGTTCTGTATCAGCACTTAGACCTTTAAGTATTTAGTAACCCTTAATAAGGTTGTTGTTAACTGATTTATTCACATCCAAGACTTTTCTTGCATTCAGCTGCTTTGTCTGTATCTCCAGCAAGATCACACGCCCCACACATACCTTTTAGATTTTCCTTAAGATTTTCTGTTTGTGTTTGCATATTTTTCATAATTTCAGTGAAGTCTACGAATGTAATATTACTTGGAACATTAAATTTGCTTTCATCAACTATCCACTTGGAGCATTTGTAGTCAAAATTTTCATTGAAGCTCTCCAGAGATTCTGACTTGGAAACTTTATCTATTTCATCATTTTTTGGTAATTCAGATAATTTCATCTTTGTACCTTGTTCTGTTTGAGAAGTCCAAATATATATCCAATCATTATCCGTTATTGAGTGAGATTCAAATTCTTGACCATCTGAGGTAGTAGCAATAAAATCTGACCTAGATTTGTTACCTGAAACATATGTTGTTCCAATACTTTCTCCATTTTCGTCCTTAGCTCCAAATGTACATTTAACGTTCTTACCAAGTTTAACAAGATCTAATAAGCTTCCACTTAAGTTTTCTTCTTGTGATGAATCTTCTTTTGAGGTTGAAATGCCTTCTTCCTTGTTTTTAGGAGCACACCCAGTTAATAAAATAGACACAAGTATTAACCCCGCTATAGAAAATAATTTTCTTTTCATATTTTTCCTTTCTTTTAAACCTAAACTAATTAAATTAAGGTTTATAAATATCAAACAACCATCTGTAAGCAAATTATACAAGAAATTTGTTTTTCTTATGTACTACTACTGCCCTTCTATAATTTCAACCGATTCAATTATCATAGGGTTAATTGGTTTAGATATTTCTCCGGACTTGTTGCCTTCAACAGGAACGTTAGCAATTTTATCTACAACGTCCATTCCGTTTATAACCTTTCCAAATATGACATAGCTTTTTGGAAGATCCATGCTTTTGTGCATTATAAAAAATTGGCTACCGTTTGTATTTGGACCTGCATTTGCCATAGCAACAACTCCTCTTTCATATTCCCCTTCCAGCAACTCATCCTTAAATGTGTATCCTGGACCTCCTGTCCCATCGCCTTTAGGATCTCCTCCTTGAATCATAAAATCCTTAATTACTCTATGAAATATAGTATTGTTGTAAAAACCTAACTTTGAAAGATATATAAAGTTTGTAGCTGTAATTGGAGTATCTATAGCATTTATCTTTATCTCAATATTTCCATACGTTGTTTTTAATATTGCTCTATAGTCTTTAGTTACATCTACTTTAGTAGTAGGAGGAGATAGTTTTTCTTTGTCTTTAGCTTCTTTGGCAAGTTCAGTAGGATTTTTATATGGAGTACCTCCAAAGTTTTTATCGTTTAATACAATTACAATGATAAAGATAAATATGGGGACAAGTGCAAGTACAAGCATTAGCTTTGTTTTCATTTCCCTTCTCCTAATTTTAGTTTCTTAGTAAAGTAATCTATTGTAATTTTTAATCCTTCATTTACATCAAATGTTGGTTCCCAATTAAGCTTTTCTTTAGCCAAGGAAATATCTGGCTTTCTTTTTTTAGGATCATCTTCAGGAAGATTTTTAAATACTATCTCAGACCTAGAAGAAGTCATTTTAACTATCTTTTTTGCAAGCTCTAATATGCTGTATTCACCTGGGTTTCCAATGTTTACAGGGCCAGTAAAATCATCTGTATTCATCATCTTATGCATTCCTTTAATTAAGTCTGAAACATAACAAAAGGATCTAGTTTGTGAACCATCCCCATATATTGTTATAGGCTCGTTTTTTAGTGCCTGAACAATAAAGTTGGAAATTACCCTTCCATCATTTTCATACATTCTTGGTCCATAAGTGTTAAATATTCTAACTATTTTAATATTCATATCATGCTGTCTTTTGTAGTCAAAGAACAGCGTTTCTGCAACCCTTTTCCCCTCATCATAGCAAGCTCTTGGACCTATTGTATTTACATTTCCTCTATATGTTTCTTTTTGAGGGTGTTCTAGTGGATCTCCGTAAACTTCTGATGTTGAAGCTTGAAGTATTCTTGCCTTGTGTTTTTTTGCCAACCCTAGCATGTTAATTACTCCTAAAGTGTTTGCTTTAATTGTTCTAACTGGATTTAACTGATAATGAATGGGAGAAGCTGGACAAGCTAAATTATATATTTGGTCAATAATAACGTTATCTAGGTATATTGAATTGATAATATCGTGGTTAATAAACTCAAAGTTTTTATTTTCAATTAAATGTTCTATATTGTCCTTATTTCCAGTAAAAAGATTATCTATACAAATAACGTGGTTGCCTTCTTCCACAAGAAGATCACAAAGATGACTTCCTAAAAATCCTGCTCCACCTGTTACTACTATTGTTTTCATATTTATTCTTCCTCTATTAATTTTTTAATCTTTGGAATCATTCTAAGAGCAGCTTTTTCACCAGCTTTTACTATTCCTTTTTCTGCTACAAAATTAGTAAACCATTTTATGCTTAAATCAGAATTTAAAGGAGTAGACATTATTGGTCCTATTGATACATCAGATTCTTTATCACTGTAATAAGCTAGTCTATTTAGTATTGCCCTGTAAGAAATAAGAAAAATTTCAGGTTTTGTTATTCTTTTTCCATTCCTTGGAACATCTTTAATTGGAAAGGAATTGTAAAACAAGTTTACCCCAATAACTATATCAGCCCCCATCTTTTTTACTGCTTCCGTTGGCACTGCTTCAACTATTCCTCCATCTAGCAGGTACTTATCTTTATATGTAGGAACCTCAAAAAGTAGAGGTACTGATGAGCTGGCTCTTATTGCATTAGATAAGCTTCCTTTAGTGATGTAAACTGGAGTTCCATTAAGTAAATCTGTCGCAACAGCACAAAAAGGTATTTTTAAATCTTCAATATTAACCTTTCCTGCAACATCATTTATAAATTTAACTACCTTGTTTCCTTTTATTACTCCTGTTTTCATTGTAGGATCAGAAAAAACTGTAAATAAATCTTTTTTATTGAATTTGTTAATGACATCCTCAACTTTATTTATATCCCCTAAAGCTGCATATATCCCTCCAACTAACGAACCAGCACTGCTTCCTGCAATAAAATCAATTGGAATATCATTTTCAACTAGGGCTTTAATAACTCCAATATGAGCTATTCCTTTCCATCCTCCGCTACCTAAAGCAAGTCCTACCTTTTTCCTTTTTGTATTTGACGTAAACATATAAATATTTGTTAAGCAAATAAATTGAGTATTTAGCTAAACCAACCTGCTATTCAATTATACAAGGAAACAATTAATATATCAGTATTGATCTATTACACTGAATAATATAGTGCTAATATTTATTAGCAATGTATATTTCTATTGATATAGGTAAATCAAACACTAGAGTGGCTTCAACTAAGGATTTAGTAAGTATACATAAGATAATAAAGTTTTCTACAGATCAGGACTTAGAAGAACAAAAAAAGTTAATGATTGATGCTGTATATGGTGTTAGAGACAATCAAGATATTAAAGCTATTGTACTAGGTGTTACTGGTATAAATGATAAAACTAATAAAAAATTTATTAAAAGCCCAAACTTTCCTGCTTTAAATGGACTCAACTTTAACTCTCTTCTTCCTGAAGTTTTAAGACGTATTCCTTTTTATGTTGAAAATGATGCAGCCCTTGGAGCTTTAGGAGAAGCTTACTTTGGTTCAGGGAAGGAAAAAACAGATGTTGCTTACTTAACTTTAAGTAGTGGCGTTGGCGGAGCCCTTATTCTAAAAGAAAAGGAAGGTTTTAAACTAATTAGTTCTGAACCAGGACACCATGTAATATGTGAGTCTGACACCTTAGTGGATAAAAGTGGTCTTTCTGGAACCTTTGAATCATATTGCTCAGGTTCTATGTTTGAAACAAGATATGGTGTAAAGCCTAAGGGTGATATTGATAAAGAAATATGGAAAAAATATGCAAAACATTTATCAACAGGAATAATAAATATAACTGCTATGTGGAGGCCGGAAATAGTAGTATTGGGTGGTGGAATGTCAAATTATAATTTTGATCTTTTTTATCCTTATCTTAATGAAGAATTGAAAAAACAAACATTCTTTAATATTCCAGAAATAAAGAAATCACTTCTTGAAGACGACTCTGGTGTATATGGAGGTTTTGTTTTACTTAGTAAGACCTTATAATAAAATAAAGTAATAGAAAGTATTTTGTTAATAAGTAATTAGATAAAATATGAAATTTTGCATAATATATAAATACTCTGCGGCTAAAGATAAGCCTCAGCTTGGAAAAGAGCTTGAGCAGTTATCTTCAATATTAAATGATCTGGGGCACACCACGTTTATCTTTGATAGAGATGTCAAAAATTGGCAAAATATTGATATTCCAAGAGAAGAATCATCAAAAATGGTTTTTACTACAATGAGAGAATGTGATGGAGTAATAGCTTATGTAAATCATAATGAATTAAGTGAAGGAATGGCAATGGAAGCTGGTTATGCAAAAGCCTTAGATAAGAAAATACTCCTTGCGTTTAAAGAAGGGACTGATTCTCCAAGAGTAAAAAGTATAAGCGATGAATACTTTGAATTTGAAGACATGGAGGATTTAAAGGAAAAGCTAGTTCCTTACTTAAACAAGGCTTTTGCTGTATCCCAGTAAAAAGAATTCCCTTGAAGCTTTTCAAAATACCACCACTCTACTCCCCACAAGTATAAGTCTTTAAATCCAGATTTTTGTGCATAACTAATAGTAGATAAGAAATCATTTCTACTCATTGTTTTATCTTTCTCCTCCTCGGAAAGCTCTGAGTTTATACCTGGTCCCCACGGCTCTCCTTGAAGCTCTGTAATTATTATTTTATCCATTGGCACTCCTACTAAATTGGCCTTTATTTTATAGGTCCAATGACTTAATGGGTATTGAAAATATATAAATTTACCAAAAAATACTCCCCAAAAGTTATACCAAATCTTTCTATACATTGATATACCAAGATAATCACCCATATTGTATGTAGGTCTCCAAAATCCTCCTTCTCCGCTATCTTGAACAAGAATAGGTCTTGAGTCCAAACTTTTAACTAGCTCAACTTCTTTTTCGACAATCTCTTTCCTTATTTCAGGTGTGTCACATGTTCCAAAGGGCCAAAATGGTTCGTTTTCTACTTGCCACATTTTTATTGACTCATAATCCTTAAATGTATTTACAGTTTCTTTTATATATTCCAGTAGTGCTTGATCCCTTAAACTATTGCTTGATAATTCTTTCCACCATATAGGTTCAAAACATTCTGGATACCGTGGAACTTTTCTTCCAATTGAGAGAATAACGCTTAAATTTCTTTTTTCTGCTTCATCAAGTTGAAATTTAATATTTGAATAATTATAATTGTCTTCCGTTTCTTCAATTTCATCCCAGTATGCAACAAGTCTTATATTCTTTAATCCAAGATCATCTAGTATCTTAATATAAACTTCTTTCCAGTTTAAACCTATTTGCTCTGCATATTTATTGCTAAATGTTACTCCATAGTTAATGTTGCTTTGAACTTTTGGTTTGAGCACAAGAAATATTATTGCTGGTGATACAATTAGAATAAAAAGAGTTATAAAGATTATTTTAATAACTTTTAAAGAAAATAATCTCCTTATTAGGCTTTCTGCTTTACTAAATTGTTTTTTAATAGAGAGTTTACGTTTAAACATTTGTTAATTACTTTACAACTTCATTATTATTACAAATCTCAGCATAGTAATAAAAGGATTTTCTTGGTTTCCTTTCTAATGTTTTCCTATCTATTGCTACAAGACCAAACTTTGGCCAATATCCTTCATGCCATTCAAAATTGTCTATCAATGACCAGTGAAAATATCCTTTAAGTTGAACTCCTTGCTGCATAGCTGACAAACATGCAAGAAGCATAGATTTAATAAAAATCTTTCTTAGTCTGTCTTCTGAATCTGCAAGTCCGTTTTCAGTAATGTATAAAGGCACTTTGTATTTTTTGAGGTGCATCAACACATTTTTTAATCCTTCTGGATTAATCCACCAATTGAGGTTACTTACCATACCTGCTGGATGAATTGCTTTTAATCCTTTGATCTGGTTGGTGAAGTAGTAATTTAAACCTAAAATATCTAGAGATTTTCTAATAGGTCTTAAAAAGAAATCACAATTTAAGTAGAATATGAACTTTGCAATAAGTTTATCTAAGAAGAATGGGTTTTCACCATATGCTTCATACCATACAATGTTTTTAACAATCCCAACAAGGTAGTTATCTACAGATTTAATAGTTTTGTAGGATCTTTTATGAGCCCTCATGAGGTTTAGTTGGCAAATTAAGGACTTAACAGGGTCTATTTTGTTTGGAGGCCATTTTCCTATTGTATAGCACATTAATGCATACACTTGAGGCTCATTTATGGTAAAAAATGCATCTGTAAGAGGTCCTAGTTCTTTAGCACAAACTTTTGCATACCTAGCAAAGTACCAAGGGGATTTGCAGCTAATCCACCCACCCTTTTTAATAAACCATAAAGGATTAGTAAAGTGATGAAGAGTTACAAAAGTTTTTAAACCTCTTTGTTTAGCAGAAGAAAGCACTCTTTTGTAGTGGTCTAACTCTTTTTGATCAAATTTCCCTGGTTGAGGTTCTATTCTTGCCCATTCTATGGATATTCTTACTCCGTTGTTGTTCATTTGTTTGCATAGGTCAAAATCCTCTTCAAATCTATTGTATGAGTCGCATGCTATCCCGGATGGCTCTAATGGATATTTTTGTCCTCTTTTCTTATTTAATTCCCACTGCCACCACTCACAATTGCTGTTGCCTCCTTCAGTTTGATATGCAGATGTAGCTGTACCCCAAATAAAATCAGATGGAAATTTCATTTTTATTAATGTAACTATCTACTATATTTTTAATCTCATCAAATCTAGATGGAAGAGTTTCTCTTAGGAATAATTCCTTATCTTTTTTATCCTTCGTTTGCAGTAATTCTTGCCACAAGGATCTACCAGCAAGAAATCCTTGACACCCATTCTTGGAAGATGTTTCTAGCTGATTGCAAAACTCATCATAGTCAACTCCTTTTGTGAGTAGAATCCATGGAGTGTCTCCAAGCATTTTAGTTACATTTATACATTGCTGTTCACTGCCAGGAAATTCTATTTTAAATACATCAGGTTTAGCACAATCACCTAAAAACTCTTTAACAGACTCGTATACCCTATCTTCTGACTTAGAATTATATGTAACTATTTCCAAAAAAATTGGAAGTCCGTTATTATGAGTATCTTCTATTACTCTTTTAGCTGTTTCTATTTGTATTCTTGAAGATTTTGAATTTGGACAAAAGTAAATAAGAAGTTTAATTGCAGAAGCTCCAAGATTTTTTAATTGTTCTGCTGTTTTTTCTATTATTGTTATTCTTTCTCCATTTTCATCTTTATAACCTGTATTTTCCATTGGAAGAAGGAAGGGAGTAGAAAGAGCTGGAGTAATAGATTTATAGGCAGGTAATCCATAATCTTCATCAATAAGGCAAGCACTAAACTTGTCTTTTAATGATTCAAGTATTTGTTTTTTATACTCAATAGCTGTTTCTTTTGATACTAAGCTGGGGTTATCTGGATTTATTATCTTTCTAAATCCCTCTCTATGATCAAGAGCTAGCATTAAATATTTGCAATTGGGCAGTGATCTTGAATCCATACCTATATTCTATATATGTTTGGGTACTTTTTAAATACTTTGCAGTAAGAACTTAAAACTAATATAATTGGCAGATATGTATTTTACACACAGTTTAGCCGGGGCTATTGCAATAAAACCAATAATAGATAAAGTAGAAAAGGATTTTACAGAAAAAGAAAAAATTGTTTTGTGGTTTATAGGTATTACGGCTTCTGTTCTTCCAGATTTTGATCTCTTATACATGTTTCTTTCAAAATCAAGCAACCATAGGCATTTTGTTACACATGGTGTTACTTTGTATCTTATTATGTTTATTATTGCTTATCTTTTGAGATTTATTCAAGAAAGAAAGGAATTTGGAAGAAAGTTTTTTAAAATCTTATCTACAGTTTTTATTACAGGGGTTTTAACACATCTTGTTCTTGATACTTTAGTTGGAGGAATAGCTCTTCTTTCTCCGTTTTCATTTAAAACATTTGGCTTCAATATGGATATAAAGAGAAGTGGAGTTAATTGGCTTGTAGAATATCTAAAATCTAGATATATGCTGTTAGAACTTTTAGTAGCGTCTTTGTTTTTCTACGTGTTTAGAAAGAAAAGGTATACAGCCTCTAAAGTGTTTTCATTTCTTTACCTTGTGATTGCATTAGCTTCTTTTGTTCTTATAAGTATCACAATGTTTTAGATGTACAATTAACTTATGAGGATAATAAAAGATAAGGACATATTGTGGGAAGCTCCTTCTCATGAAGATAAGGTAAAACCTTTAGCCCTCAAGAAGATATTTGTAGATTCTACTGTTTTTCCAGAAAAGTTAAAAGTTCAGATGATAAATAGGGGCAGAGTTGACTCAGGAAAAGCGTTTAGTCCTCATTATCATGAAGATATGTATGAGATATTTATTCTTGAGAGTAGTGCTACAGCTATTGTTAATGATAAAAGAATAGAACTTGATGCACATGATGTATTGATAGTAGAACCAAATGAAGTACATGTACTTGAGAATAATAATAAAGAAACTTTGTATTTTTGGGTTGTAGGTGCTTCGCACGTGAAAGGTGGAAAGACAGTTACTTTGGAAAGATAGTACAGTATTTGACTTAAGGTGTATACTAAATAACGTATGACAATAAGCTTATCTTTTAGACACTATAGATGGTACACTTCTGCGTAAGCGGGTTTGTAGCTGTGTCTATTTAGATACGTAAATAATTTAAACCCGCACAAAGCGGGGTATTTTTTATTATGGAAGAAAAAAGTAAGTTATTAAATAAATTTAAAAAGAACTTAAGTCAGCTTATAAAATGTGAAAGTGTTTCTACAGATAGTAGCTTTAAGAGCGGTATTGATAAGACAGCAAAGGTTTTAGTTGACATGTTTAAAGAAAATGGATTTGAAACAAAGGTTCTTTTAGGTAAGACTACTAATCCATACATTTTTGCAGAATACAAAGTTAGTGATGATAAAGAGACTGTGCTGATATATGGACACTATGATGTTATGCCTTCTGGAGATGAAGCTAACTGGAAGTCAAAACCATTTGAATTAACAGAAAGATCAGGAAGATTGTTTGGTAGAGGTAGTGTTGATAACAAAGGTCAGCTTCTTGTTCACTTAACTGCTATATCTGAATTAATTAAAAACAAGAAAATAAATTGCAATGTAAAGTTTCTTGTAGAAGGAAATGAAGAAACAGGAAATGTTGAAATATCTAATGTCATAAAGAAGAATAAAAAACTTCTGGCCTGTGATTATGTTTTGATATCTGACGGTGAGTTATGTGGCAATAGACCAACAATTGAAGCTGGTTTTAGAGGTGGTGGAAATATAAAAATAACCTACACTACTGCAGAACGTGATGTTCACTCTGGATTATATGGTGGAGCTATACCTAATCCAGCTCATGAATTAAGCATTTTAGTGTCAAAGTTTTATGATAAAAATAATAAAGTTAGGATTCCTGGATTTTATGAAGGAGTAGAAAAAATATCACCAGAAGAGCTGAAGAATAATAAAAGATTAAAATTTAGCTTAACTAAGCTTAAAGAGTTAACGGGAGTAAAGTCCTTTAAGACTGAGAAAGGAGTTGATTACTTTAGTCAAATAGGTTTAAGACCTATGTTAACTGTAAGTGGATTTAAATCTGGTTACACAGATGAAGGTTTTAATAACATTGTGCCATGTTCTGCAGAAGCTAGAGTAAATTTTAGACTTGTGTCTTCACAAAGTCCTAAGGTAATAATCGGTAAATTTTTGAAGTTTGTTAAAAAGAACACTCCTGCGTATGTTAAATATACTGTTGAAGTTGATAATACATTTAGTGCAGTTAAATTGGATATAAAGTCTAAACTGGTTACTGAATTTAAAGAGATATTGGAAAGTGTTTATAAGGATAAGGTTGTTTTTGTCTTTGTTGGAGGAAGTGTTCCTGTTGTCAATTTCTTCAAAGATTTATTAAGTGTTGAAGTTGTATCTATACCTTTTGGAAATGAAGATTGCAATATGCATGGAATAAATGAAAACTTTGATATTAGGTTTGTGGAAAAAGCACTAGAATTTTCGAGATCTATTTTTAGTAAGTAATATATGAACAAGATACTACATACATACTATTGGCATTTTTGGAGAACCTGTTTTTGGCGGGGTGCAATCTTTATGATTTAGTTTATCAATTATAACTAGAAAGAAGGATTCAACCCGCACAAAGCGGGATTTTTTGTGTCAAAAAGATAGAGAGTCTAATAAAAAGAAAGGATGTGAAGAATGTGTAATTGTGTAGTAGAAGGTACTTGTTTGTATGTGTGGGAAGTTGAATACCTTGCTGAAAGTGGCAGGAAGATGGTAAGTAAGGGGATGTACTCATCTAATTTGAACAGTAACTGCGAGGCTGAGGAAATATTAAGTTATGCTTACAGCAAGACCCTAGACTTTGGAAAGAAAGCTGGGGATCTTGTGAAAATTTTCTTAAGCTGCAATTACAAGGTTATTTTAGGTGGTTACAGATAGTAAGAGATGCTGAGGGGAATAAAGTTTCTTTGCCTCTCAGCATCTTCCAATGCTATACTTTAACTTAAACTAGTGCCTGTATACCGGCGTAGCTCAAAGGTAGAGTAGCGGTCTCCAAAACCGTTGGTTAGAGGTTCGATTCCTCTCGCCGGTGCCAATAATAAATTATAATAAAAATATGAGTGAAAAAATAAAAAGAGTATTAACAGGAATTAGACCTACAGGTCCTTTGCACCTTGGTCACTATGCAGGTGCTTTAAAGCAGTGGGTTCCTTTACAAGATGAGTATGAGTGTTTCTTTATGATTGCTGATATACAAGCATTAACTACTCATGTTGATAATCCTAGGTTAATAGAAGATTCAGTAAGAGAAGTAGCTCTTGATTTCTTGGCTGTTGGACTTGACCCTACAAAGCCAAATGTTCACTTTATTCTTCAAAGTGCAATTCCAGAATTAACTGAACTTACTGTTTATCTTAGTATGGTAACTCCATTTACGTGGATGCAAAGTAATCCAACAATTCAATCAGAGATGAAACAACTAGGAAAAGAAGTATCTACAGGATTTATGTATTATCCTGTAAGCCAGGCTGCAGATATATCCTTTGTGTCTCCAGACCCTAAAGATTCAGATGAGCCTATTCTTGTACCTGGCGGAGATGATCAAGTTCCTCATGTAAGGAACCAAAACAGTATTATCTCAGCATTTAATAGAACATACTCACCTACTTTTGTTGGTAGTAAAGTTTTACTTGGAGATGTTAAAAGATTAGTAGGTACTGACGGACAAGCTAAGATGTCTAAATCATTAAATAATGCAATTTACTTGGGTGATGAAGAAAAAGTAATTGAAAAGAAGATACAAAGTATGTACACAGA
>JBAQUF010000027.1:0-6102 GCA_049297375.1 Patescibacteria group bacterium | reverse complement strand
TTCTGCTGGTAGGATATTTATCTTGAAAATTAATGAAGATGTTTTCCAAAAAACATACGATAATTATAAAAGTATTATCACTCACTATAAAATCGCAGAGGAAAAAGGCAATGTCTTAACATTGAAGTCTAATGGGTATGTGGAATATGTCAGCAAAAATGGGGAGATACACAAAACTACTCTTGGCATCCACACAAATTACTATAATCTGCTGCAATTTCTAGCCAAGAATCCCCGGCAGCGTTTTAATGCCGAAACATTGGCAAAAGAGTTAGGTAGGAAAGAATTAACTGATGATTTTGCTGATAATGATCGTAGGGTCAGAGATGCAATTAAGTACATCAAAGAAAAGCTAGGTACTCCTGGGGATGCTCCATTCGTGACGGCTAACGGTTTTGAACTGAACTGTGATGTTTTCCTCAAAGTAGAATAGGCTTTCCTCATTTTTCCTCAATGTAGGTTATATTAAGCCGGTTATTTGCCGGCTCTTTCGGTTTTAGTCCTCATCCAACAATACGACAATAACAACCAGTATGAAACATAATACTGATGAAAATACTTACAAAACTACCGACCTAGCTATTGCAGCCGCAGCGTCCCTATTCTTCCCAATTGAATCTGTAGAAAAGATTGCCACCCAGCGAGTTTCATTTGTTTTTCGCCAAACTAAAAGTTTTAGTGAGTTTATAGATTCCTACTTACGTGGGGAGATAAGAATTGAGCCGCAGCAGTATTTTAATCAACTAAAAGTTGTCAAAACAAGGATTTATTCAAGCCTATGAAGTTGCCAAAGGAAGCAGTAATTGAATTTCAGGGTATATACAAAAATAAGTTTGGAATTTTGCTTGATTTTGAAAAGGCAGAAAAGCATGCCATAAATTTCTTGGAGTTAATGGCTCTACTAACACGAGGGTCAAAAAATGAAAATGAAAAACTACACCCAAATACCAAATGAAATATTGGAACCGAATCAGTTGAGTCCGCAGGCTAAATTACTGCACTGTGCCCTATTAAGATTTTGTCAAAGTAGCGACTGGTGTTACCCGTCCCAGAAAATGCTCGCAAAGTGCTTGGATTTATCAACACGTATGGTTAGAACATACACAAAAGAATTAGAAAGTTATGGCTTGGTTTATAAAATTCGTACCGGCTTCAACAGACCAAACACGTATCGTGTTGCCAAAGCTATAACACGTGAGGGGAAAAACAATTCCTACCATATAGGAAGTACATTTCCTCTCCATGACGGAAGTGTCGTTCCACCTAATAATACGTATAGAAGAAGAAAATATAACAATAAAATAGAGGATATTAAAAAAGATTTAGGTAAAAAGTTATCAATGGATAAAATCTGATGCTATTATTTAATTGCACACAACACTACTCTGTGCACAATCCTGCCCAAAAAGTTTAATTATGCAAATGAACAAATATTTTATTTATTGCCGAAAAAGCAGCGAACAAGAGGATAGACAGGTGCTGTCGCTGGATTCACAGGAAAAAGAACTTACACGGTTGGTTGAAACAGAACATCTCACTGTGATTGATATTTATAAGGAATCTGGCAGCGCTCATGTAATAGGTAGAAAGTTGTTCAACGAAATGCTTAAAAGGATTGAGAACGGAGAAGCCTCCGGGCTTGTCGTTTGGGATGAATCAAGAATCGCAAGAAATTCTATGGATGGCGGAAAAGTAATCTACATGATGGATTTGGGACAAATCGTTGAAATTATTAAGCCCAACAAGATATACAGAAACACACCTGATGATAAAAGTTGGTTGGCTATGGTTTTTATGATGTCTAAAAAGGAGTCAGATGATAAGGGCGTAAATTCTAAAAGAGGTATGCGAACAAAAGCGGAACAAGGCTGGTACCCGGCACACGCAGTCGTGGGTTTTCTAAACACCATAGAACGAAAAAAGGGCTTCAAGATAATCGTGAAGGATATGGAGAGATTTCCATTGGTCAGAAGAATATTTGATGAAGTGTTAACTGGAAAACAGGCTTCACAAGTCTATAAGGAAGCAGTAGAGGTGTGGAAACTTACAACTACAAATGGCAGACCTCTGGCAAGGTCAACTTTTTACAACATCTTAAACAACCCGTTCTACTTTGGCGAATTTGAATGGGAAGGCGAGTGGTACAAAGGGAAGCACGAACCCATGATAACCAGAGAAGAATTTGATACTGTTCAAAAAATGCTTGGTAAGTCCGGAAAACCGATAGAACACAGCCATACTTTTGATTTAACCGGATTACTTCGGTGCAAAAAGTGCGGATTTGCTATAACCGCAACAAAGAAGGTCAAATATTATAAAAAGACCGGAAGAATGGCTACCTACATTTTTTACCACTGTAGCAAGAAGAATAAGCAGATAAAATGTGATGCAAAACCACTTACCGAGGCTGATTTAGTTGCCCAAATTGATGCCCGGCTCTTGCAGGTGAAACCGGAAATTGAATTTATAACGTGGGCAAAGAAGTGGTTAGCTTTCATCCACAAGGACCATGCAGAGATGCAGGAAGAAGTCCTAACCTCCCAGCAGAGGGCTCTTGAAGGCGTAGAAAGCCGCTTAAACAGACTTTTGGATATGCGACTGAATGATGTGTTGGATGATAACGCCTACAAAACAAAGAAAGCCGAACTTGAAAACCAGAAAAGAGAACTAAACAAAATACTGGTTAATACTGGTTCTACGTCAGATAGTTGGCGGACAAAGGTTGAGTCTGCTTTGGATTTTGCATATGCATGCCAGCAGAGATTCAACAATGGTACGAGAGAAGAAAAGCATGAAGTACTGATGCGGCTTGGCGAGAACCTGTTCATCACAAACCATAAATTGCTTGATATAACGCTGAAAAAAGAATATGAGACCCTTGCAGATAAGGAAAATTGGGAGACTCGTTACAAGAATTGGCGAGAACCTGTGGAATATACCGACCTACTTGAAAGGAACCCCGATTTGCGACCTGCCAGTCCATTATGGCTCCCCCGAGTGGATTCGAACCACTAACCTTGTCCTTAACAGGGACCTGCTCTACCATTGAGCTACAGGGGACTGCTTAGCGTACAGATACTATCACACTAAATTTTAGGGTTCAATGTCTCTTTCTTCTTAAATACTTTATCTAACACAATAAAAGAAAGGAGGATATTTAGAATAAAATACCACGGATAAGTAGAAACACCAGGAACAAACAAACCAATTAAAGTCTCAAGAATAATAGGTATTGTCATTGTATGCACTCCTACTCTACAAGCAGATTTGAAATTAACTTTACTCTTTTTAAGAAGAGATAAAAGATAAACTGCTAAACTAATCCAAAGAATATAGATAAGCTTAGATCCTAAATAATTAAACAACATCTCTCCAACAAGTAAAATCAAAGGTAAAAAGAAAGGGACATACTTTACATATCCATACACTTTATCTACTCCTTCAACAACCTTTGTTTTATCAACATCAACATTAGGAAAATCCTTAATAGGATAAACCTTTATTCCAGAACTACCTTCTCTAGTTAAAATATTAGATTCATTAACTAAAGCAAATGTTTTTGAATTATTAAAATCATCAATAGTTCCCTGCTTATAAAAAACAATAATATTATCAATACCAATATTCTCTTCAGTCTTGCTAAACTCTGGAAGAGGAATTATATATGGTTCTGGTTTATTTATACTCCAACTTCCATCTTTAATATTAACAACCAAATCATCCGGGTAAGCTTTTTTAATTTCTTCTGTTCCTACTCTTAGTCCTTCTCTAGTTTCAGGAATCATTTTTATACTTACAAAAGAAGCAAACAATAAAGATGCTAAAAAAGACAACATTAAATAATACTTAACAGTAAATACAAACTTAGTCTCCATAAGCTCTTTGTAATACTCTGGTGAAGATATGCTTTTCTTAAAGACATAAAAGAATGTTTTTAGTTTATTCATAGCATTATTTTAGCAAATAAGTACTAAAGAAACATTTTAAATCTTATGAAATGATAAAATAATCTTATGAATTATCAAATATCATCAGACAATATAGAACTAACTCCAAGCATGGAGACATTAACAAAGGAGAAATTTGAAAGAATAGAAACAAGAGCTAAAAACTTTCCTGAAGGATCTTGTTTTGCAAGAGTGGTGTTAAACTCTGCTCCTGAAAATAGATTCTATGTAAAAGTAAACTTAGATTTAAGCGGTAAAGAATACTTCTCTGATGAAGAAGAATACTCCCTTGAAGGGGCTTTGATAAAGGTAGTAGAAGAGTTGCTAGAAATGATGGAAAAAGATAGTATAGTCCAAAGAAGAAGGGACTTAAAGGAAGAAGAAAGAGTAGAAGAAGTATTAACGGAAGAAATATAAGTTCTTGGGTGATTAGCTCAATTGGCAGAGCAAGCGTCTTATACACGCTCGGTTCCAGGTTCGAGTCCTGGATCACCCACCATAATTTAATAAATATCAAATGATACTTATACTTAAAGATAAAGCTACAGAAGAACAAATCAAGGAAGTTACTAAAATATACCCAGGTTATACAAAGGTGGTTGTTGATATAGAAAAAGGAGTACTTGCAGCCGGAGGGGAGTATCACATAGGTTGTGAACAAGAATTACTTGAAAACGGCAGTATCCAGGAGAATTTGTGGGGAGGTGGTTTTAGATTTGAAAGCAAAGAAGTTGATTTTATTGGTTTAACAAACTACAAAGTAGGTATGAGTAACTTTTCTTATGAGGTCTCTATTCCAGATGTTAGAGACAAAATGGAGATTATTATTAGAAAGGTTTTTGATAATGAATAGAGCAAAATTAAACGTAAGAATGGATCTTATGCGGGTGGCAAAAACTGCCTTAGATGCTGATAAGCCATTTGAAGAACAAATTGCAAACACTTTTATTGATAAAGCTAAATCAGAATTAGAAAATAACTTAAAAGATGACTATCTTTTAAGAGATGAACTAGTTATGTATCAGAAGCAGATTCCAAATATATCTTCCGATACTGTAAAAAGACTACATTGGGGTGAGAAGATACTAACTATTGCTTCAAGGCTAGGGATACTCTAGTAAATCTATTCACTATTAACACATGCAAAAACAACCTGCGTGGGGTCGTTCCGTGTTTTAAATTTTAATTTCTAATTACAAAATACTAAGTTCAGTTTTATCCATTTTCTCTGGTTTCTCAACATAATCAAGATATCTTTCAGTTGTTGAGACTCTTTTATGTCCTGCTACTTTAGCAAGGTAGGTAAGATTAACACCATTTCTAATGTGATGAGCAACAAAAGTATGTCTTAAGTCATTTACTTTTGCATTCTCTACACCAGCTAGTCTAAAGAACCTATCAATTGTTGATCTAATATTTCTAATAAGAAGAGGCCTACCTGATTTTGTAATAAAGACATTAGTTGATTTATCTGACTTTACTCTTGAGCTATTAACATACTTATTTATTGCTTCAATAACTGCTTTATTAAAAGGAACTATTCTTTCTTCTCTATTGTTTTTTCTAGCAATAAATAATGAACCAGTTTCTCCTTTAATATCTAAATCTTCAAGCTTCATACCTGCAAGCTCTGAAATAGTAATACCAGCTTGAAGAAGAACTTCAATCATTGCATAAGATCTATTATCATCTTTAGCAGCATCTCTTAATGCTCTATATTCAAGCTTAGTTAAAATTCTTGGAGCTTTTGTTTCAAGCTTGGGATGCTTTAATTGAGTTGAAATATCTTCTTTTAATGAACCTTCTTTAGTTAAGTACTTAATAAAAGTTCTAGCAGCATTTGTCTTTCTTGAAATAGACTTTGGGGTATAGTTTTGATCAGCTAAACTTTTCATAAAAGATTCAAGATGTTCTATCTTCATATCTTCAACATTCTCAACACCTTCTTTTGCTAAGGAAGTAACTATTTGTTCAATATCCTTATTGTATGCAACAAGAGTTGCTTCTGATTTTCCTTCAGACTTTAATTCTTCTATAAACTTTTTATGAACTGTTTGTAATTTAGTCATATTTTTCCTTCAGACAGAAATAATAAATAACCTTTAGCTGTTGCCTATTATAGCAAATATGTGAGCACAAGTAAATTCTATGGGGT
>JBAQUF010000026.1:0-4251 GCA_049297375.1 Patescibacteria group bacterium | reverse complement strand
ATCACCGATTTTCGCGTAGGCTTATCTCTATAACAATGGAAAGCCATTTATTGATCCGATCACCCATGAAGTGGCGCAAACAATGGTTTTAAATGTTGCGATCAGATAAATTGCGTTAGCGATTATGACGATTAAAAATCCTAAAATTTACAGTTAAAACATAATTTATAAAATACCGAAAACGAATCTTTCATGAACATAACAAATTGATATAAATGTACATATTATACACAAGAACAGACGTTGCTCAAGTGTGCCTTAGTCCGGTGAATTTTGTTTTATGTTTTTTTATTGACATTTTTAACCGTCATTATAAAATAACATTCATGCAAGATGCCACCTTTTTTAAAAAACCGGTTCATACCTGGCAGCGTCGTTATGAAGCACTCCGGGCATTCTTTGTCGATCGCCTTCCGACTCGGATTGTCGCAGAACGATTCGGCTTCACCTCAGGCTATATCCGTTTACTTTGCCATATGTTCCGGCATGGAAAGATCGATTTGTCGGAAATCCCTCAACAAGGTAAATCCGCTCGTTACAAAATTACGGCCGAAATCCGAACCAAAATCATTGCCTGGCGTCAACAGAAGCTTTCCGCCGGTGAGATTGTTGAACTCCTCAGCCAAGAAGGAAATGAACTTTCTGTTCGCACCGTTGAACGAGTACTTGCGGAAGAAGGAATTCCAAAACTGCCTCGACGCACTCGACTCAAACTGGGAGCTACTGTGCGTGGTGCAGAAGTACCCGATCGCACAACCTCTCTCATTTCTATCTCACAACTTGAAGGCCAGAAGATTGAATCTACCGGTGCAGGAATATTTTTGTTTGCTCCTTTTATTGCTCAGCTTAATCTCTTCGATGTGGTTCAAAAAGCTTGTCTTCCCAGCACAAAAATACTTGACTCATTCAACTACTTCTTATCCTTTCTGGCATTGAAGCTCCTGGGCAATGAGCGATATGCCCATGTAGGTGAGCACGCCTTCGATCCAGGTCTTGGCCTTTTTGCCGGTCTCAATGTGCTTCCAAAATGCACTGCTCTTTCCACATATTCCTACTCTCTTGACGAAGCTCAAATTTTGCAATTACAGAAAGCCTTTGTTCAGCAATCCTCTCGAATGGGACTTTATGACGGAAAAACCATCAATCTGGATTTTCACACGGTCCCACACTACGGTGAAGAGTCGGTGCTCGAAGAACACTGGGCTGGTGCCAGAGGCAGAGTTATGAAAGGGGCGCTCACTCTTTTTGCCCAGGACGCCCAGACAAAGCTCCTGCTCTATACCGCAGCTGATATTCAGCGGGAAGAGGCTGATGATCAGGTTCTTGCATTCCTCTCGTTCTGGAGGAAGGTCCGGCGTGGTATTAACCCGACTCTTATCTTTGACTCAAAATTCACCACATACGAGAACCTCTCCAAGCTCAATCAACAGGGATTGAAATTCATCACCCTTCGCCGCCGTGGGCACAATCTCATTAAAAATCTCGATAAAATCGGACCGTGGAAACGTATCACCATTCCACATGAAAAACGCAAATATCCAAACCCTCAGGTCCATGAATCCAATGTCGTTCTGCGCGACTACGAAGGAGAGGTTCGTCAAATAATCGTCAGAGGAAATGGACATGAGAAGCCGGCATTCATCATCACCAACGATCAGGAAACATCACCGGAGCTGATCGTTGGAAACTATGCCAGACGTTGGAGGGTAGAAAACGGGATAGCAGAGGCAGTGAAGTTTTTCCACCTCAATGCGCTTTCATCCCCAATCTTGATCAAAGTCCATTTCGATGTGGTGATGACGATGATCGCCGATACTCTCTATAGCCGGCTGGCTCAGAACTTACGAGGTTTTGAATCCTGTGACGCTCCAAAACTCTATAGAGATTTTGTCAAAGGCAAGGGCGAAATAAACATAAAAGATGGTCGTATTGTTGTCATATTTCCAAAACGGGCACACAATCCCATCCTTCGTGCTGTACCATGGCAACGCCTACCTCAACAAATCCCTTGGTTAAACAATGCTCACTTTAGTTTAATTTTTAAATGATGCGATCGCAAAATGTTATATTCAAATGACGGTTAAACTTTACGCGAAAATCGGTGTTTATGTGCCTTTTCCCGGATCAATTGCTGGAACGCTGTACAACACCGACGGCGTTACACCACTGACCGGTAACAACATCTGGATAACCGCTTATGCAGGATCGTCATGCATCAGTTCTACAAGGGTTAGCGATGTTAACGTCAATACAGGGGATGGAACCTATACGATACCCGATTTACTGCCCGGAACCTATTATCTGCAGACAAATACAAGTGAAAACTATATGAGTGAATGGTGGGCATCGCCTGACAGTGTAAGAAATTGCGATAGTGCGCAGTCCATAGATATTGCCGATGGACAGAATGTAACGGGGAAGGATTTCCAGTTGGATCCTGGCGCAACCATCTCCGGTACCGTGTATCAAAGCGATGGGGTGACGCCGCTGATCGGTAACTACATCTGGATATCTGCTTATACCGGATCGTCATGCATCAGCCCTACATGGGTTAGAAATGTTGACATCAATATGGTGAATGGAACCTATACGATATCCGGTTTGCAGCCCGGAACCTATTATCTGCAAGCTGGAACATCTTTCTTTTCCTCGGTCGACTACATTAGCGAATGGTGGGCATCACCGCAGAGCATTCGCGATTGCGCAGGCGCTCAATCGATAGTGGTTAGTGTGGGTCAGAATGTAACCGGTAAAAATTTCCAGTTGGATCCTGCCGCTTCCATCGCTCTTACGGGTCCTGGATGGAATTTGATATCCCTCACCCAGCAGCCTTCAGATACGGCTATTAGCAATGTTCTTGCCAGCATCTCCGGAAAGTATTCAAGTGCTTGGGCATTTCAAAATGGTGCATGGAAGGTCTATGATCCAGCAAGCCCCGGATTCAGCGATTTGTCAACCATGGAGGCCGGGTGGGGATACTGGCTGAATATGACGCAAGCTGCGACGCTTTCGGTCACTGGTACGGGGCCATTCAAAACAATGAATCTAATAGCCGGCTGGAATCTTGTCGGTTATAATTCCTTAGCCGCCCTGAATATCACCGATGCCCTGGCATCGATTGCCGGAAAAGTCATAAACGTATGGGCTTACAAAAATAATGCCTGGCAATTCTATGATCCGGCCAATCCGGGATTCAGCGATTTGACCACCATGTCGACCGGATACGGCTACTGGATCAATACAAACGGAGCCTGTACATGGACATTGCCGTAAGATAGGATACTGATTTGAAAATTAAATACTTCGCACTTTTTGGATTGTTTTATTTATTGTATAGCCATAGTGCTAATGCTCTCGAATATCCTTCTATTTCTGTAATGTTCGCAGGCAAAAATCTGGATGAGAAATGGCCTTCAGCTAAGGAATTATCACACTATGATATCATTATCACACAAGGATGGCCTGCTACTTTGATAGAGGAGGTAAAAACTTTAAATTCAAATATTGAATTATTGAGAGCAAGTCAGGGGCCATGGGTAAACACCAATGGCTATGGAAGTGAAATCCTCAATGCAGAAGGATTTAAGAGAGAGTTTTTCCTTCTTCACCATTCTGATGGGAGCGAAATTACATGGTGGAATGACGCGATCGTATTTTATAACTTTGCTTCAACAGAAGCAGTTGACTGGCTCGCCGACTATGTAATGATGATATATAATCAGGAACCTGGAAAAAGTTATTACACCGGCATGTATTTCGATGGCTTACATTACACAATTTGGGATTGGATAAAAAAGGCCATTTATACAACTAATCCTGAGGATATAGATATTGATGCAGACGGAAATGGTATAAAAGACTCTCAAGGTGATTTCGATCAGGCATGGAGTAGCGGTATTATCCGATTTTTAGAAAAACTTAATGATTTAAATCTTCATATTGTAGCTAACGATGCTCCTGACTATGATATTAAATACTATAAGGATTACCTGCAAGGTGCTACATTTGAAAATCAGCTAACCTATTGGTTAGAGGGTAAGGATTGGTTTTTTCCATGGAGTGGAATTATTGAGCTTGGAAACTCATGGATAGCTCAAGCCAAACAGCCCCCTCTTTCACTTGCATTGCTCGGAGGCCCTTCCGAAGTTATTTATTCTTCCAAATTCAATAACCCCTATATCTTGGGTTCCGGCTCTGTGGGCATTTATGCGACTATTTTTCAGATCCGCCCGCTGTAAAAACAAGAGGTTA
>JBAQUF010000025.1:0-20889 GCA_049297375.1 Patescibacteria group bacterium | reverse complement strand
TAAATCCTATTAGGGACAGTTATATAAGAGAAAAGGACTTGGTACGTATACATGAAGGAAAAACAGATAATGTTGAAGAGGAATATATTTACAAGTATGGTTACTTGCGTGTTTTAGATAAATTTATCCCACATATAACCGTAGGCAATATAAAAAATGAGGTATTTGAGTATAAAAAGATTACTGAACACCTAGATACAATATTAGGAAGTTTATATAATACTTCCATATTCATAAATGAAATATATGCATCGTTTATTGAAGATGCCGAAATACAAAGTGATTGCAAATTGGTTTGGGAAAAAACTTACTCACTAAGGTAATTCTAGTTCTCTAATTAGATATAAATACCTCATACATTGAAGATTTAGTTCGACTTTTCATCCTCTATAAAATTTAAAACAACTGGTTTTTGTTGTGGATAAAAGCAGTGATAATATGGTGGGGAGGGTGGGAGTCGAACCCACATAGCCGGTTTTTCAGACCGGTGCCGTGACCACCTTGGCTACCGCCCCTTACACTTTACTAATACATACTTGGAGCGACGGACCGGACTCGAACCGGCGACCTTCTCCTTGGCAAGGAGACGTTCTAACCAACTGAACTACCGTCGCAAGCTAAGATATTATAGCATTACAGAAGCTGTGTTCTCTATAAACTACCAACTTCCTCCTCCACCGCCACCTCCGCCTCCACCTGAAGATCCTCCAGAAAAACCAGAAGAAAATCCTGATGAACTAGAAGTAGGAGTCATAGAAGAATGAATAGAGCCAGCAAGACTATGTGACATGTAGCTTAATGCCATAACATCAGAAAAATCATCTCCATCGTACCAATCAGGTTTAATCATCTTTAAATCCTTAAATCTTTCTGCCCATATTCTTTCCACTCCAAACGCAGTAGCATATGGTAAAAGCTTCTCAAAAAACATTTGATTTTGAGCTTGGAAATCAAGCTTATCATCTTGACTCTTAAGAAAATTAAATAATGACTTAGCTTCCGAATACTTCTCTATTCCAATAAGAGTTCTTTTAGTAGATTTTCTACCAAATACAAAAGCTGAAATAGCCAAAAGGATATTGCCAGTAAGTAAACCAAACATTCCAAGGGCAATCATTTTTGTTTCAATACTTGATGGTTTCTTTTCAAACATTTGCTTTTCAACCAACTCCTCTTCAATATCTTTCTTAAAACTTTGAACACATTTTAAGAATGATTGAGAATCTTTTAAGTCTTTGATGTTTACTTCATCTTTGTTCTTAAAAATTACATCAAGTATATTTCTTTCAAAATCCTTAACACTTACATCTTCTGCATAATCTTTAGTTTTAATAAGTATAAATTTACTCTTACCTTCATGTTTAATCCTTAAATATCCTCTTTGAGCAAGTTGAATAAGGGTACCAGTAAGTTCTTTATGATCTATAACCTTATCAATGATAAAACCGGTTTCTGCTGGAGAAAAAACAACTTTATCTTCATACTGCGGTGGCTCAAACCATGCTGGTAGTATTCTTTCATTCTTTTTAGTAAGTTTCTTTTCTTTAATTGAATCTATTAAGATCTTTCCAGGAAGAACAATAAACCAAAGCAAAGCTAAAATGGTAGCTATTGCTGATACAATCGAGTCAATAATCCCTGATTTATCTTCCTTAGGCTCTAAAATATCCACTAAGCCTTTTGGGAAGGAGACTGCAAATGTTAACCCTTCTTTTGCTGCTAAAGGCTTACTTGAAGATACAATTGCAACGTTCTTGATTGTCTGGTCAATACTCTTGGAGCAATTTTGAGATGTACTTCCTTTAATACCTTCATAACAAATAACATTTAAGAATTCTCCATTTGTACCATCACCAAGCTTTATCTTTGAAGAAGCAGATAAGATGGGCATATCCCATTCATTACCTGTAAAATTCCAATAAAGTTCATCATGATCAGAAAAGTATGTAACAGCACCAGATACTAGGTATTTAATAACATAGGTATGCTCTCCAGTTATTAACTTATCAGCATCACCCATTTTAATAGATGTATATTCTGAGTCTTTAGATGTTGTATAAGTATATGAATTTCCTTTTTCATCGAGCACAGACTGGATATTTATATCTAGTTTATATATCTTTCCATCGTTGTTCTCTTTGTTAATTGGTATATTTCTAAATATTCCATGCTTTTCCTGAAATCCAAAGTCATAAAGAATAACTTCCTCAACAGATATAGTTCCGTTTTTGTTTATTGTTATGTTTGACTGAAAGTCCTTAATGGATTCAGCAAATGCAGATTTAACTACGTTTTTGGATAAAGATAAACCAAAAGCTAAAGCAAATATTATTAAGTATTTAAGATTCTTTTTCATTTCTTTTGGTGGGCGGGACAGGACTTGAACCTGCACGGGTTTTACCCCATTAGCTCCTTAGGCTAACGCGTATGCCAATTCCGCCACCCGCCCTAGATACGTAAATTATACTCCAACGCTCTTAAAACTTTAAAATGGTGCCAGAGACAGGACTCGAACCTGCAAACCTTGCGGCACAGCCTTCTGAAGACTGCGTGTATACCAATTCCACCACTCTGGCTAATTCAAGGATATTTTATCAGTAATTAAGAGAATATAAAAAGCCCGGATAATAAAAACACCGGGCTAACAATAAATTTACTTTCTTCTTTTCTTTTTCTTACCGTTTAACAAGCCTGTTTTTTCCTTACCATTTTGCCTTAAGAAACGAGGTTTGTGTGTTCTCTTGAATGTACTAACTCTTAAAGCATTTCCATTCACATTCCTAAAGTCTTGAGACAAGAATCTCTCCTTTCATGTCCTTAACTAAAGAATATTAGCACTAGTCTAAAAGCTTGAAAAGATCTTTTGGCTGATAAATCATGAAATCAGGATTATTTGAGGATAAAACAGATTCTAAGTTGTAGCCCCAAGTAACTGAAGCACTTTTTACCCCAGAAGATCTTGCTGCATCTATATCTCTCATTTCATCCCCAATATATATAACATCATTCTTGTTTAATTTATACTTCTTGATAGCTTTTCTTATTAATCTGCCCTTTCCTAAATAACTAAATGTACTGTATATAAAATCAAAATCATTTAAGTTATTGTTCTTTATAAACTTAACTGCATTTCTTTTGGAGTTAGATGTAACTATTCCTATCTTTACATTTCTTGATTTCAATTCCTTTAATACTTCCGGCAAACCATTAAATGTACTAATGTTTTTTATTTCTTTATGCATCTTTCTTTGAATTTGGAATAAAAACCAAAACAAATCTCTTTTTCTAACCCCTAAGGTTTTAATAAAATCATACAACCCCATTTTTCTAAATTCTTCTAAGTTAATTCTTTCTCTGGAAAGAAGTTTTCTTTTTCTATTAAACTCATAAGCATAGTTAACGGAGTAGGATAATGTATCTGCTAGTGTTCCATCAAAATCAAATATTAAAGTCTTACTCATGAATCTATTAAAACATATTTAAACAATTAAGAAAGAGTAAACGTAAACTGGACGGCTAAATAATTTTGGTCTTATTTTATCGCTTGGGACTCTTTTTGCTTTTAGCAAATTCTTTATAGCTCTTATGACTTATTCTTAAATCCTTTTGTGTCCATTCTGTTGGACCAGTTTTCTTTATTAAGATAACTATTGCTTTAGCTTCCTCAGTAAACAATTTATCCAGGAATGTATTTTCAGAATTTAGCCTTCGTGTTGCTTCTTTGTTACCAGTCAATTCTAATTCTCTAAGCGATAAAACATACTCAATATTATCTGCATCTTTTGTTACTTGGGATTCAAGCGTTTTTCTTTCTTTATATTCACTAAGTAACCTAAACAGATCCTTTGACAAATCCCTTAACGGAAGCAGTTGTTCTTCTGTAGCTTTATCCTCATCTTGAGTTATATACGATTTTTGTACCCAGTTTGAATCTCCTGTTCTAGCTTCAGCTAAATCGTGCAAAGAAGCCATTAATATACACTTATATGGATCTGCACCTACTTTCTTTGCCAAAAAGTAGGATATAAGCATCGCTCTATGTGAGTGTTCTGCAACAGATTCAGTATCTTGTAAGACATTGATATGATAACTTCTTTTAATTTTCCTTAGAGTTCCAATTTCGTAGAATAAGTTAACAAGTTCCTTCATATGTAGATATATTAACACTTTGGTGAGGACGGAGGGACTCGAACCCTCGACACTTCGGTTAAGAGCCGAATGCTCTACCACTGAGCTACGTCCCCATATTCTAAGTATTATACATTATATACACTGCCAAGGAACGAAAACAGCGGCTTTTTTGCCTAAGCTACTCAAACCGCTGTTTACATTGTCAAGAGAAGGTTACTTCTTCTTTTTCTTGGTTGTTTTTCTCTTTTTCTTAACTACCTTCTTTACAGCTTTCTTTGCTGCTTTCTTCTTTTTCTTTACTGGCATGTTAGGGGCCCTCCTTTTGCCTTTTAATTAAGTACACCAATTAAAACAAACTATAATTCTTCTTCAATTTCTTCCTCTTCATCTGGTTGATCAAATTCATCATCTTCCTCTTTTTCTTCTTCTATATTTCCACTCTTTTCATTCTTAACTTCAAGATATGTATCCCATTCTTCATCAGTTGCATCATCAGGCAATGTATAACTTTGATCTTCTTCTAACTTCTTTTTAATTTCTTCTTTTGTCAACAAACGAATACACCTCCTAAAAACACAAAAACACTTTGCATTAAAACAAAGTGTTTCTAATTTTTTAAATTTTATTCCTCAAATTTTTTGGGCAGGTTTTATTCATTTTCTTTAATAATAAAATTGTGATTTTAATTTAATCAAATGTCAATACTTAATAAATAATTTTCTAAAAATATTTTTAAAAATAAAATGAAAGAGTATGAAATGGAATTTAATTATTTATATTTTCTAAATTGAAGATGTATGAAAAGATTTGAAAAAGAAGAATATATAAAATATAAACCTAACCAACTATGCGTACGTAGTTAACAATTGGAATCCTTACTGCAAAAGAAACAAAGCCATTCTTTATCACTATGTAACTCTGGCTTATTAACAAACTTCAGTATTCTGAAGCCATTTGCCTTTAGTATTGTTGAAAATTCCGTTTTTGAATACAATGCAAAATACCTTTTAATTTCTTTACCTTCTTTTTTGGATAGTTTTATACTTTCCTTCAATTCTTTCTTCTTACGTTTTTCCATAGAGATAAATACTAACCCGTGTGTTTTTAACACACGTTTAATTTCAGATAAAGTTTTAACTAAGTCAAAATAATCTAAATGAAGTAATATAGCTGAAGCCCAAATAATATCAAATGATTGTTTTTTAAATTTAAGACACGTTACATCCATTTTTAGAAAAGTTGCTTTGGGAAATTCTTTTCTTGCTATATCTAACATACTTGTTGAAAGGTCAATACCAGTGTATGTAATACCTTTTTCAACTATCACCCTTGCTACACCAGCACTTCCACACCCTAAATCTAAAAAATTAATACGTTGTTTCTTTGTATATAAGTTATCTAATAAATTCAATATATCTTCAAGTTCATTTGACCAAAAGTCATAACCTTTGTTTTGTTTAGAGTAAGTTTTGGCTATAGCATCGTATGCTCTAATTGTCAGCTTCTTGATATTCCTATTCATGTAGTTAAATGGCGCCTCCAGAGAGATTTGAACTCCCGACCCCTCGTTCCGAAGACGAGTGCTCTAATCCACTGAGCTATGGAGGCATATTAATAGCTACATTATACCTAAAAATCCATGATAAAATTACAACAATGAAGAAAAAAACAAAAATATTCATATTCATATACATAGCAGTACTAATTCTTGGATTTTTATACATTAGATCTGTATTAAAAGAATCACCTCTTGATAAAAAAGACACAAAAGAGGATATAGAAGATGTTTATTTAATAGATATAAATTTAAAAGTAAATAATGGAACAAATATAAATATATACAATACTAAATTAAAAAACGTAGACACAGTAAAAGATTTGCTAGAAGAAATTAGAGATCACAATAATTTTTCTTATGAAATTACAGAATATTTTCACAAAATAGATATAGATACTGTAAATAAAGTTAAAACTCCTTCTGGATACAAATGGATAGTAACAATAGATGATGAAGATATAACTAACAATATTGGAAACACATACTTAAAGAAGAATGCAACTTATGAATTGAAACTAGTTAAGCAATGATTTGGAACTTTCTTTATTCGTAGTTATTCGTATCTTAATGCTTGAATAGGATCTTTTTGACTTGCTTTAATAGCTGGATAAGTGCCAAAGGCTACACCAACAAATGCAGAAAAACCTAAAGATAAAAGAATTGACCATGTTGGTATTTCTGCCCTAACAAAAGATCTCATGGCAAAAGTAGCCAACCACCCCAAAAGAAGACCAACAACGCCACCTGCAACACTTATTAAGACTGCTTCTGTCATAAACTGAAGCTTAATATTTTTGGATGTTGCACCCAGTGCTTTTCTTAAACCAATTTCTCTTGTTCTTTCTGTAACAGATACAAGTTCAATATTCATAATTCCAATGCCACCAACAAGAAGAGATATCCCAGCAATTGCTCCTAAAGCTACGGTAAGAATATCTAGTATAGAGTTTATTGATTCCATAAAATCTTTTTGAGTAAGAACGGAAAAATCATCCTTTTTTAAATCTTTCATAAGCGCTATCTTTATTTGTTGAACAACAAGTTCTAAATCTTGATCAGCTTTAGCTTTGGCTGCAATAGAACTAATCCTGCCATCAAAATCTTGAATAACAGCTGTATATGGAACTACTACACTACCATCAAAACTTGGACCTTTCTTCTCCATTACACCAATAACTTCATAAGTCTTAGCATCTATTTTTACCTTTTGGCCAATAGAGTTCTCATTATTAAATAACTCTTCATTAACAGAGTATCCCAGTACAGTTACTCTTGATTTAGTCATCTGCTCCAGCTTAGAAAAGTGTCTTCCATATAGTATTTCCATGTTAAAAATATCAGTACCTTGATAGTTAACACCTAAAATTCCCGCATAATATTCTTTTGTTTTGTATTTTATTGATTTGCTTGTTTCAACAGAAGGAGTAACTGCATCTATATAATCCTTTGCATACGTTTCTATCAAATCAACATGCTTTTCTTTTAACTTCCCGCTCATAAGACCTGCTCCAGTATTTTGACCAGTACCCCCAGTGCTAATTTTCCCTGGCATAACATAAACGGTATTTGCACCTAAAAGCTTAAATTGATCTTCAATATAGTTCTCGACTCCCTTAACAAGTGATATTAAAGTAACAACTGCAAAAACTCCAATAATTACCCCTAACATCGTTAAGAATGACCTTACTTTATTTAAGGCTAAAGAATCTAATGATGTTTTAAGTGTTTCATTTATTTTCATTTAGCATTTTCCCATCTCTTAAAATAATTTTTCTTTTAGCAATTTGAGCTAAATCATTATCATGAGTAACAATAACAACAGTAATTCCCTTTTTATTTAAATCTATAAACATCTTTTCAATTTCTTCACCAGTTTTTGAATCAAGGTTACCAGTTGGTTCATCTGCAAGAATAATTGAAGGGTTGTTTATTAAAGCTCTAGCTATTGCTACTCTTTGTCTCTCACCTCCAGAAAGTTCATTTGATTTATTAGTTAATCTTCCTTCAAGGCCAACTTGTTTAAGCAACTTTTTAGCCAACTCTTCTCTATCCTTCTCGGCTATCTTTTCTTTTGAATATTTTAATGGAAGCATAACATTGTCAAGAACTGTAGATCTAGATAAAAGATTAAAATCTTGAAATACAAATCCAATTTCTTTGTTTCTAACTTCAGCTAACTCAACTTCTGTCATTCCTTTAGTGTTTTTTCCATTAATAATTATTTCTCCACTTGTTGGAGTATCAAGAAGACCTATCATATGCATTAAGGTAGATTTTCCTGAACCTGATTTACCAGTAATTGATAAAAAATCCCCTTTGTACACTTCTAAATTAACATTACACACAGCAGATATCATGGTCTTTCCCATATCATATACTTTGAATACGTTTTTAGCTTGTAATGCTGGAATCATATTTTAGTTAATAACCTTAGTAAAATAACCTTCTTTAATTTCCATCCCATCTTTAGCCGGAATAATTACTGGCTTATCTATAGAGGTCTTGATTTCTGTGTATAAATCACCCTCAATTCCAACTTCAACACTCTGTTTTACAGCCTTTCCATTATCTGATACCCATACATATGGTTTGTCATCATCATCAAGAAGGATATCACTATACAAAAGTGAAGGGACTTCACGAACAGATGAGGTAACAATCATATAGGCATCTCCTGTCATTCCAATAGCAAGATTGTCCTCAGATGTTTTATTTATGTCAATTTCCACAGTAAAACTTCCATCAGAAGCATTAGCATGAGAAGGAAGCTTATTTACCTTACCCGTAAATACTTTATCTCCGTAGGAATCAAGCTTAATTTCAACTTCCTGCCCAACTTTAATACTCCCGTAGTCTTCTTGATCTACTAAAACTTCAAAAATAAAGGAATTAAGGTTACCAACAGTAACAACAGTTTCACCTAAAGCTGCTGTTTCACCAATTTCTTTATCTATATCAATAACCGTCCCATTAATTGGGGAAATAATGTTTGTTTTTGATACATTTGATACTTGAGCTTGGTAATTAGCTTCTGCTTGGCTTAAAGACTCTTCATATTCTTTAAGTTTGATTCCATAAGCAGTAGGTCCTCCAAGTGTATCTTCGTTATCTTTCTTATTATGAATAAAAAGCTCCAATTCTCTTTTGGCAATATCCCTTGCATCCTTGTAGTACTGCATTGTTTGTCTTTGAGAATCACTATCAATGCTAGCAAGTATTTGACCAGCCCAAACACTTTGACCTTCCTTCACATAAATATTTTTAATGGCACCTGTTGACACAAAACTAATATCTGCTTGCTCCTTAGCCTTTATATACCCACTTGCTGATATAGTTTTTTTAACTACTCTATTTTCAATGTTTATTTTTTTAACAATTGAAGTTAGATTAGTCTTGGAGTTAAAGTAGAAAAACACAGCAACTAAGATAAGTACAAATGGAATAAATTTCTTAATTTTCTTATAAATTCTCTTCATAATATGTTATCATTCTAACATGTCAAAAGTTTTTCGTTCTAACCATCCAATAAGACAGATAAAAAGCTTTAAACATGCATTTGATGGCGTTACTCACGCATGGCTTCATGAGCCAAACTTTAGAATCCAAATAATCATAGTAGCACTTGCGTCATACTTTGGCAAACGCTATAAAATAACAAATACAGAATGGTCAGTAATGATAATTACACTAGGACTTCTTTTAGCTGCAGAAATAATAAACACAGTTGTAGAAGAAATAATGGACCACTTTACTAGAAAAGAAGACCCTGCTGTTAAAATAATAAAAGATTTGTCTGCTGGATTCGTGTTAGTGTTTGCCTTAACAGCATCTGCAATTCTTTATTTAATATTTGCACATAGAATACAGTTTTAGTTTCTTAGTAGGAAATTAATAAACTTAAAATAGATAGGTGTAGACGGCAAACCTAGTTAGTACCCTTTAGAAACAACTTCTTCAAGAGTTCCAGGTGCCATAATATAAATTCTTACAAAATCTCTTCCGTCCCTTGTTAATGTATGAATTGGTTCGTAGTGTTGTGTCCAATAAGCTGCTTTTTCCGACAAAATATCATTAGTAAAACTTTGAGGATTCTTAACATGAACATAGAAACCTGCTGTATCAGATCCTTTCTCAAGTCCTACGTAGTATCTTGCAATAGACTTTCTTTCATTTGTTGTATAAGCATCAACTTCAGGATGTGCAGAAACAAAATCTCTTATTCCTTCCCAATCTCTAAAATATGGAAAACCAAACATACTTAAATGAAAAACAACAGATGGTTTAGGAAACGTCCAAATTAGAAACTTCTCTTCTTCCCAAGGATATTCTTTTCTATTATCAACAAATACAGCGTACGTTTGTGCAGTAAGAAATCCAAACAACATAAAAACACCTAAAAAGTTAAGTATTTTAACTAAATTTGCTTCAAATACTTTAAATACAAAGCTCTCAATAGCCACAAAACCAAAGGCCAGTACAATAAAGGATGGAAGTATGTAATTATAAATATGGGTACCTGGAAGATAAATAATAAACTCGTAAGCTACAACTGAAAGACCAATCCATAACAATAAGCAGGCTATCTTTAATTTTTCTTCATTTACTAAACTCATAAGATCAGTAGTCCCTCTAAATGCTCTACTAATAATATCTGGAACCTTTATCATCTTATGAATCTTTTCTCTTGAAAGTCCTAAACCAATAAAAAGTACTCCCATTGCAAACAACATAAGATAAATGTGAATAACATAAATAGGCTGATAAACAGTAAATAGGTACTTAGAACTTGATACTTTTCCAGATTCTTCTCCAGTTATTCTTGAAGCCCAATAATCTTTAGTCTTATCACTTACAAACATCGCAAAAGGAACATAAAAAGAAAGAAGAAGAAAAGAAGAAAGAACTCCAGAAATAATAAAGTGAGTTATTTTTTGCTTCTTTGAAATATCTGTATCTTTAAACCACTTAAATAGGAGATAAAATACAAAAGGAGCAATAAACACACCGTCGTAATGTGAAAGAATAGATAAAGCCCAGAATATCAAACCAAGATATATACCTTTTATGTTGTACTTTTCATTCTTGGAAGCAAGACTAAGAAAGTACAAAGAAAGAATTGCAAATAAAATAACAAAAGATTGGTATTGAACAATTCTAGAAAAAGCTACAAAGAAACCATTAGTTGCCATAAAGAAAGATGCATAAAAAGCAATCTTTTTTCCAAAATGCATTTCAACAAATCTAAAAAAGAAGTAGACAGCTAAAAACCCTGCTATTGCAAAAGGAAGTCTAATTAAAAACTGATTGTTATACATAGGATCAACAATTTTTAAAAGATAAGTAATAATAAACTGAACAGGTCCTTTTCTTTGATCCATAATATATTCAAAGAAAGGTTGCCCCGGTAAAGGAAGATACAAAGCTTTTATTTCATCTCCTTGAAAGTCTGAATATCCAAGATTTATAAATCTTAAAACAAAAGCTACAAATAAAAGAATAATTAGTTGAATATTTTCTTTAATAGATTTAATAGATAAAATTTTCTTCATTGTTGTTATGTTACTTATTTTACTCCATAAATAAAAAGGCTGTTCATTGCTCTAGTTACTGATACAAAAGCTTTTCTTGCATCACTAAAGTTTTTAATTTCTTTAAAGTTAAGTCCAAGTACGTACACTTTAGAAAATTCAAGTCCTTTGCAATCTCTATCACTCATTAAATATATTCCTTTTGGTGTATACCATGTTTTTTCATTGGGTTTAAGTCTAATTATTTTCTTTTTTGCGCCCTTAATATTAAAAAGAACTTCTTCTGTTTTATCAATAGAATCCCTAAAACATATAATTCCAACACTTTTATCTGTTTTCTTTAAATCCTTTTTAATGTCTTCTTCAAACTTACTTAACATTTCCTCATCTGATACAAACATTTCTATAACTGGATCATCTCCTACTCTATTTATAGACTTAGGAAGATAATCTTTTGTGTAAGATTTAAGAATTTTATTTGCAAGACTTATTATTTGTTTTGTACTTCTATAGTTTTTACTTAATTCAAACCTAGAAGCACTTTTAGCTTCTTTAATAATCTCAGGAATAATGTCCCAATTTTCAATACCATCTGATTCCAACGACTGATTTAAGTCTCCAAATAATGCAAATCTTCCTCTTAAAACAATCTTGCTTAAGAAAAGATACTCTAGTGCACTAAAATCTTGAGCTTCATCAACAACACAATAGTCATACTTTCTAATTTTTCTTATTCCAACAAGTTCACAATAAATATATAAGTACACTAAAGTTTCAAAGTAGCTAAGCTTCTTTGAAGTATCTATACCTTGCTCTTTTGCAAATTTTTTAAGTGCGTCATTTCTAATTTCATTTTTAATCTTATTTGCTAGTCTTAATATTTTTCTTAAAGCTATTATGTTTTCTTTATAAAACCATGCTCTAGAGGAATCAGGATCTTTTCTTAGCATATCCTTTTGGACATTTAACTCTTCCATAACATCTTCTAATATGTCAAAGATATTTTCGTATGGGGTTTCATCATAGCTGTATTTGAAGCTTGCAAATGATTCAAGATCAGGATCTTTAAATATTTCATTTATTTTCTTTTCATATCTTTTTTGAGTAGCTTTAATTAAAAATTGAAGTTTCTTTACTCTATTTGTATTAAATTCTTCTTTTCTTTCTGTATTATCAAGATCAACATCTATATCTAAACCTTCTCTAAATACCATGTTAAAAGCTACTTCTCTAACAGTTTTATAGGAAACATCAAAAATACCTAATTTTGGAAATAAAGTAGATAAATACCCAGATAAGATTTGACTTTTAGTAACAAGAAGACATCTTTCTGGTCTTATTACCTTAGGATAGTTAAAAAATATATGAGCTAGTTTATGTATTGCTACAGTACTTTTACCGCTTCCAACACATCCTTGAACAATACATATCTGCCTAGGATCTGACTCAATAATATTAAGTTGAGATTCTTGAATAGTCTGAATAATATCTTCAAGTACGCCACCAGTTCTTTTTTTAATCTTTTCAATAACTATAGAAGATTCATCTAACTGGAGGTCGTTATTGTAGTATTTAATGAATTCGCCATCCTGTATTTCATATGTCCTTTTTAGTTTTAAATCTTTAGTTTCTCTACCAGCAGGAGTGTCATAAAAAACATCCTTTTGAGGATACCTGTACCTGTAATAAACAGATGCAACTTTACTTCTCCAGTCAGTAATGACTGGTTTGTCTTCTGTGTATGAAAATTTACCAATATAGTACTGTTCTTCTTTCTTATTTTCTTTATCATACAAGTCTATTCTTGAAAAATATGGTTCTTTAATTAAAAACTCTAATTCCTCCAATACTCTGTATTTGTCCTTTATATTAAGTGAAGCATTCTTTTGTTGAAGCTGATCTATAAACACATCAAAATCAGTCATTCCATAACCATATGATCCTGTGCCACCTTCTCTTAGTTCCTTTAACCTTTCTAAATTTTCACTACTTATTGTACTAAGTGAATTATCAGCTAGTTTCCTGGCTTTCCTTAGCTTTGTTTTAACACTTTTCAAGTGAGATATTTCTTGTTTTTTAACTTTAGAGTTCATAGTTTAAATCCTTTCTTACCAATTAAAACTACAAACTCCCCCTTAAGTTTCTTTCCCTCTAGGTCTTTTAGCACTAAAGAAACGCTATTTCTAATGAATTTTTCATGTATTTTAGTCATTTCATTGGCTAAACAAACAAATCTATCTCCTAGCACTTCTTTTATTTCTTTAAGAAGTTTAATAATTCTAAATGGAGATTCATATATTATTAATGTTGAATCCAAATCACCGTAGCTTTTTAATACTTTTTTCCTATCCCCTGATGATTTTGGTAAAAATCCAACAAATGAAAACTTATCCGTAGGAAATCCTGAAGAAACAATGGATGAAATTACTGCAGAAGGACCAGGAATAGATATAACATTAAAATCTTTTTGAATTAAGTCCCTTATCAGCTTATAACCAGGATCAGATATTAAAGGTGTACCACTATCAGATATTAATGCAATACTGCTGCTGGAGTTAAGCATACTTACCACCTTTGGAAGCATTGTATTGTGATTTTGATCTCTGTATGAAAGCTGAGGTTTTGATATTTCATACTTTTTAAGTATTTTATCTGTTTCTCTTGTATCTTCTGAAAGGATTAAATCCACGCTCTTAAGTGTTTCTATTGCTCTAAGAGTAATGTCGGACAGATTTCCTATTGGCGTGGCCACGATAAAAAGTGTACCTTTGTTCATTTTTGAGAAATAACTCAGTACGGATGAACAGTATACCACTTTTGGAAAAAAGATAAAACTAAAGGTATTACTTTAATCTTTGTATTTCTTTATGAACAGTATGTTTTCTTAGCTTTGGATTGTATTTCTTTAATTCTACTTTACCTTCCGTATTAATACGGTTCTTTTGAGTAATGTAAGAACGCATACCAGTTTCTGTGCATTCCATTGCTATTAATATTCTATTACCTTTCTTCTTAGCCATGTATTGCAATATATTATAAAATCGTTTAGATTTCAACTATATTATGGAAGGTTATGATCATAAGAAAATAGAAGAAAAGTGGAAAGAACTGTGGTTTAAAGATAATATTTATGAAGCTAAAGACTTTTCTGATAAACCTAAGAAATATATCCTAGCTGAGTTTCCTTATCCATCAGGAAAAGCAATACATGTTGGACATGCAATGAGATACACAGTCCCCGATGTTTACTCAAGATACTTAAGAATGAAGGGCTACAATGTTATGTTTCCAATGGGATGGGATGCCTTCGGTCTTCCTGCTGAAAACTATGCCATTAAAACTGGAGAGCATCCTTCAAAACTAAATCATCAAATAATCACAGACTACAAGGGTGCAATACAAGGTATGGGGTATGGAGTAGATTGGAACAGAGAAATAGCAACTACAGACCCAAGCTACTATAAATGGACACAATGGTTATTTTTAAAGTTCTTTAAAGCAGGATTTGCTGAATACAAAGAATCTCCAGTATGGTGGTGTGAAAAAATGAAGACAGTACTAGCAGATGAAGAAGTTATTAATGATAAAGATGGAAATAAGATGTCAGAAAGAGGAGAATACCCAGTTGAAAAGAAAATGTTTAAGCAATGGTTGTTAAAAATACCAGCTTATGCAGAAAAACTTCTTGAAGGATTAGATAAAATTGATTTTCCAGATGCAATAAAAATAGCTCAAAAGAATTGGATTGGTAAAAGTGAAGGTGCTGAAGTCATTTTTGATATTGAAGGAGAGAAAACTCCAGTATTTACCACAAGACCAGATACATTATATGGAGTTACCTTTATGGCAATAGCTCCAGAGAACCCCCTGGTTTCAAGATTAATTGATAAGGTTAAAAACAAAAAAGATGTCAATCAATATATAAACAAAGTAAGGAATAAATCTGATTTAGAAAGACAAGCTGGAAAAGAAAAGACTGGAATAATTCTAGAAGGAGTTCAAGCAATTGTTCCTCTAACAAACAAGAAGATACCTGTGTTTGTAGCTGATTATGTACTTGCAGGGTATGGAACTGCTGTTGTTATGGGAGTTCCTGCTCATGATGAAAGAGATTTTGATTTTGCAAAGAAGTTTGACTTAGAAATAGTAAAGGTTATTGAAAGCAAAGAAGGAAATAGAGAAGAAAGCAAGTGTTACGCAGGAGAAGGTGTTATGGTAAACAGCGGTAAATACAACGGAATGAAATCTGAAGATTTTAAGCAAAAGATAATGGAAGATTTAGAAAAAGAAGGGTTAGGAAAGAAAAGCACAATATTTAAGATTAGAGATTGGGTATTCTCAAGACAAAGATATTGGGGGGAACCAATTCCACTTGTACACTTAGAGGATGGGTCTATAGAGCCTATTGTAAATCCAGATGATGTTAAAGGTGTTAAAGAAGTATTACCTTTAACACTTCCTGAACTTCCCGATTACAGCCCTAGAGAGGATGGAGCATCTCCTCTTGAAAGAGATAAAGAATGGGTAAATATTGAATTTAATGGAAAGAAAGCTAAAAGAGAAACAAATACTATGCCTAATTGGGCTGGATCTTGCTGGTACTACTTAAGATATTGTGACCCCAAAAATGATGAGGTTTTTGCAAATGAAGAAAAACTTAAGTATTGGTTACCTGTTGATAGGTACTTTGGCGGTGCTGAACACACAACAATGCATCTTCTCTACTCAAGGTTTTGGCATAAGTTCCTTTATGATCAGAAGTTAGTTCCAACTGAAGAACCATACCAATGGAGATTAAATGGAGGTCTTCTTCTCGGTGCTGATGGCAGAAAAATGTCTAAGTCTTACGGCAATGTGGTAGAACCTGTAGAGTATATAGAAAAGTATGGAGCAGATTCTTTAAGACTTAGTATTTGCTTTTTAGGACCTTATGAAGATACATATCCATGGAATTCAAATAGTATAAAGGCTACAAATAGATTAATTCAAACAATATATTCGTTAAAAACTAAAGTGGGTGATAATAAACCATCAAAAGATATTGAAAGAAGCTATAACTTAATGGTTAAAAATGTTACAGATATGATTGAAAATCTTAAGATGAATACTTGCATTAGTGAAATTATGATTTTTGTATCCAAGTTAAAAAACGAAGAAAAGATAAATTTAGATATGTATAAAGGATTAATTAAAATTATTTCTCCATTTACTCCTTTTGTAGCAGAAGAACTATGGCAGGAAGTAAATAATTTTGGTGAGTGGAAAAAAGAGAATAGTGTTCATCTGCAAGAATGGCCTTTATTTGATGAAAGTTTGTTTAAAGAAGATGTTTTAACTATTCCAGTGCAGGTTAATGGTAGGGTAAGAACTGAAATAAAAGTAGAAAGGGATGAAGATGAAGAAAGTGTTAAGAAAAAGATTTCAGAAAATGAAAAGGTTATAAAACATCTTGAAGGTAAACCTATAAAGAAGTTTATTTATATTAAAAACAAGATTATTAGTCTTGTGATTTGATTTCCAACATTGTTTTCCTATATTATAATTATAGGTGTTGGTTATTGTGGGGGTGGGTTCGTACAACAGACGCAAGATGCGAACCGTTTAAAGTCCGCAAATATGTTGGGATACGTTGTGATACTAACCTGAGTTGCAACGCTCCCGCGGATAACAAGTCAGGAGGACGGACATATATTTTATTTGTCCGTCCATTTTTTATTCCTAGTGTTATTTCAATCTAAAGGTAACGGTGACACTCTTAGATACTGTTGTTGATCCTGGTTCTACTGAAAAGCCACTTCCTCCAGCACCGCCTAAACCACTATCCATTGATTTAAGTATTGGATATCCATCATAGGAGCCTGTTTCTACTATGCTTATTACTTCACCTAGTTTTTTACCACTGCTTAAAGCAAGTTTTTCAGCTTTTTCTCTTGCATCTTCTACAGCTTTGGAAAGAATTTCTGCTTCATCTATTGTTTGATCATCTACTCTAAGATTTGGACCCCACATTGTGCTATTTTCTATTTCTACTAAAGCTGCTGTTAACTCATTGGATTTTGCTAGATCCCTTAGTGTTATGTCTACTGTGTAGCTAGCATACCAATCTGCAGGTTTGTATTTTGTAATCCCATTTTCATAGTATGGATCTTCTCTTTGATATACATTTAAGCTTTGAGTTAAAATATCTTTTGATTCAATTCCTAGTCCTTTTACAACATCTACAATAGCTTGTGATCCTGTTGTAGCTGCTTCCACTGCTTTTGATTTATCTTTATCATGTTTTTCTACAGTTACTGAGTAAGATGCTATTTGGTTTGTAATTTGTACTTCAGATGTACCACTAACTGTTATTGTTTTACTTGTTTTCACCTTATATAACCAGTAACCACTATATGCTAGAACAACTACCAAGACAAAAGCTAAAATAATTACTACTATGTTTTTATTTTTATTTTTTTCTTTCATAGAATAATATTACCATATGAATAAGTATCCTATCTTAATACTAATTAGAGGTCTCCCTGGTTCGGGAAAATCTTCGATCTCTTTAGAACTTGTAAAAAGAATGGATGGAAAAGTTATAGATCCTGATTTAATTAGTGCGATAAGACCAAAGTCTTACAGAAACGAACGATTACGAAAATTTAGACTCTGTACGAAAAATGCAAGGAGTTATCTAAATAAAAAATTGAATGTAATCTGGTGCCAACCCTTTAGAAAAGCACAGAACATTGAACTAGTAGTCAATTCACTAGGAATGGATTATTTGAACAGTTTCTTGGTGGATATAAAAATTCCATTAGAAGTTTCATGGATAAGGAGCAGAAATAAATTTTTCAATGATAGAGAGATTTTTAATGAGTTTGTTTCTAAGTGTTTACCTATACCACCCGAGTATAAAATACCAACTCTAACTTTAAATGGAGAAGATGAAGTATCATCAAACGTCAATAAAGTTTTAGCTTTTATAGGATATAATACTTCGGATGAATAAAGTTAGCATTAAAACAGATAAAGAAAAGAAAATAATGAGAAGAGCAGGTAAGATACTTGCTAACATGCTTCAAGAATTAAAAAAAGAAGTTAAACCTGAAGTTGATGTTTGGAAATTAGAAGAAAAGTTTATAGAAATGTGTAAAGAAAAAGGTGTAATACCTAGCTGCAAAGGATATAACAGTGAGGGTATGCTACCACCTTTTCCAACAGGATTGTGTTTAAGTATAAATAGTCAATCTGTTCATTGTTATCCTAAAAGAGGTGTAATTCTTAAAGATGGAGATATAGTTAACATAGACACAGTAATTAATCTTGAAGGCTTGAATGTAGATAGCTCAATATGTGTACCTGTAGGAAATATTAGTAGGGAAGCCAAGGATTTAATAGAAACTACAGAGAAAACTTTATACGAAGCAGCAAGTAAAGTTAAACATGGAGTAAGAATAGGAGTTTTATCAGAAACAATGCAAAAAACAGTAGAAAGAAATGGTTTTAATGTACTTAAAGATTATGCAGGACATGGAATTGGATACTCAATGCACGAAGATCCAGAAATAGCATGCTATGGAAGCAAACATGATGGACCTAAACTTAAAGATGGCATGACTATATGCATCGAAACGTTAGTATGCTCAGGAAATGATGAAGTCTTTAGTCTAAACGCATGGGAAACAAGAATGAGAGATGGAAGTTTATTCTGTATATTTGAACACACTATCCTAGTAACTAAAAACGGTTATGAGATTCTCACTAAGTAACAATACTTATTTTAATTGTTTTAGTTACCTGTTTTAACTAATTGGTACTTACTCTTTTCCAGTTAGAAAGATCCAAAAATCTATCCCAATAAGTAAATGTATACTTTTGTCCTATTCCTGATATACGCTTGGAAACATAATAGTGAACATAAGGATGATAAATAAACACTGCTGGAACTTGATCATTTACCACTTTTTGAAATTCATTATAGTGAACAACTCTAGTTTCACTATCAAGTTCATATCTTCCTTCTTCCAAAGCTCTATCAGCTCTTATCTGATCAAGACCAGATAAATTAAGACCAGGATAATCTTTTTGAGCTGAATGCCATAAAACATATCTATCTGGATCTCTTCCTACTTCTTGACCATAGAACAATACTTGGAAATCTCTTGGTTTAATTACATTTTCAATAATAGTATCAGCATCCTCTTTTCTAACAGTAACATCTAATCCAAGTTTATCTTCCCAAATGTTTTTAATCTCATTTACAAGGTTAACGTGATCTTTTTCATTTGGAACCTTTATTTCAATAGATATATTAGGTAAAGAATCTGTAAAATCAGAATTATATTTATCTACTAGTAATTCCCTATCAGTATATAAACTTCTACTAATAGGTCCTTGAACAGCAATACCCTTATCAATAATTAAATTTTGAATAGGTAGTACTTTCTCAAGCTTTACTCTTAATTCTTGATCTTTTAAGGTTTCATCTCTTAGATTAAAGTAGAGGGAATAATATATTCCTTGTACAGGGAACTTATAATCTTGAAAATTATTAAGGTCTTCACAACAAGGTTTTTCTGAAGTAAATCCATCTATTTCTCCAAGTTTAGCTGCAGTTATAAGTTCTTCTTCATTAGGATAAAACCTAAATATTAATCTTCTTATTTGATAATCCTTTTTAGTGGTAACAAGAATAACTCTGCTTACAAATGATCCAGACTTCTCTACTCTAGCTACTCTAAAATCTCCACTAGATACAGGAAGAAGAGGATTCATCTTTTCTTCAGAATTTGCAGGCATAATACTTACGGTAAGAAGACTTAAAAAAGGAGCATACTTATTTGGAAGGGTGTATCTTACAGTTAGTTCGTCAACTTTATCTGTAGCAACACCTGCAAGGTCAGGAGATTTATATGAAGTGTAAATTAAATCATCAGATGTAATTTTTTTACCATTATTCCAATATTGATTATCTTTTAGTTTAATGGTGTAAATTAAACCATCTTCAGATACTGACCAAGTGTCTGCAAGATCAGGAATAGTTGCACCATATATGTCATATTTAAATAATCCTCTAAAGATAAGACTAGTAATTGTTCTTTCTATTTGATTGTCAGCTTGAGTAGGTAGAAAAGACTGAGGTTGCCCAATAGCACCTTCAACATATTTTGTTGTTGGTAAAATAGCAAGAAGAACAGAATATATATAAATTACAATACTTTGAAGTATGTTCATTCCAGATTAATTCTATCAAAATATATCTAAATATGCTTAGTTATTGCTCTATAACTTATAGTTGACATAGGATAAGATACGTGTTAGACTAGGTCCTAATCTACTGGAAGTCTATTTTGAGGTAGAAATAGTTTTAACCTGTACATCTGAGTAAGCCAAAAGGCTACAAAGAGAGGAAAAATCCTTCAGACAGGGGTAAATTATTAAAACCAAAGAAGAAAACTTCCAAAACATCTGCTTAACCTTAGGTATAAGATAACTTCTACCTAAGGTTTATTTTTATTTACTTGCTTTACACTTGATTTTATAAAGTTTGACTCTTTTATTTCAAATAGAATAAATTTGCTTAAAAAGGATATTTACTGGTATCATAGGGGAGATTTCTATGGCCTTATCGTCTAACGGTTAGGACACGGCCTTTTCAAGGCTGTAATCGGGGTTCGATTCCCCGTA
>JBAQUF010000024.1:0-3600 GCA_049297375.1 Patescibacteria group bacterium | reverse complement strand
CTATAGAGTTTTCCTTAAACTTAACAAAATATTTACCGGGAAATTTTTCCTTATTAGTAAATATAGACTGGTCAGATTCAATACATTGCTTGGAAACAGTTCCATCAAAACAATCAAAGTAAACCCTAATACCAGTAACAAGACCTAAAATTAACAAAGGGAGATAATACTTAATGTTCTTCATTAGAAGTAAAGAAAATAATCAAAACAATATCAAGTCTTTAATACTAGCCGATACTGATTTCCATAATCCAGATTTAGACTCAAATTCTGAAAAGTTGCTATAAGGTCTATTATCAATTATCTTCTCTGCAAATGCTGGACCTATACCAGGAAGTGTATCTAGGTCAGAAGACGTTGCTGTGTTAACATTTATTTTAGAGGACTCTGTGGAGTTATCTCCACCACTTTCTAAAGTTTCTGAAGACTCTTCAGGTGAATTTAGGTTATTGCTTGAACTCTCGTTAGAGGTATCCTTACCATCCTCCGGCTTTACCATACTTAGTATTTCACTCTCTTCATAACTATAGATTTCCCACTCAAATGGGATATAAACCTTGGAAGAATCTTCTAGCTTTTTAGATAAATTTAAGTTTTTTGATATCCACAATGCAGAAGATTCTTTAAGAATGCTGCCTCCAAGACTAATCAAGTCCCCTACTCTTGAGCCTTCATCTAGTTCATAAATCCCTGGATTTTCCACTGCTCCAGAAAGATCTACAACTATCTTTTTAATTTCCTTTTCTTTGCTGTTATCTTCCATTGCAAGTACACAGCTGGTATTTACTTTCTTTTCTGAAAAAACAAAACCCACTACTCCGCCAAGTATTAAAGATATTGTTACAACTACCATAAAGTTTTGTTTAACTACTTTAGAAACAAAGGACATTATTTTCTCTTTCATACTCGTCTAATGTAACCATTAAATTTATTTTTGTTTAGGATGATCTTTCTGTTGGGAGTAGAAACAAGTTTTCTTATTTAGTTATTAAACGCATTTTTAACGCATATCAATATGCGAACACCTTATTTTATACAGTTACTATCTAGTATTTAACGCTTAATAAACGATTAAATGAGAAAGAGAAACAGAGACAGATATAGCTTGAAACACTTGGGCATAAGGTGTGTAAAATGATTAGAGTAACTAGTCTTTTAAGGAATCAACCAAGATAGCTTTGAATTTAGGGTTTCTTCTCATATCCCTAAGTAGTCCTACTATCCTGGACTCATTTAAACTATAGAACACTTCTCTTCCCTTTTTGTCGTTCTTTAAAAATCCCAAAGCAGCTAAGACTCTTAAATGATGAGAGGCAAGATTTTCCTCAACATTAAGTCTATCAGCCACTTCACTTACGTTTCTTTGTCCGTCGCTTAAGAACTCTAAAATTTGTAACCTATTTTTATCGGACAGAGCTTTAGAGATTTTCTCTAACTTCATGGCCCGAATATACAACACTTGTTGTTGTTTTTCAAGTCTCTAATACTAACTATCAAAAGATGCCTAATTGTTGTTCAGCAGAACTATCTCTCTTTCGGTGTTTTTCATTAAATAATTCAAGATACTCATTAACTTGTAGCCCGGACTCTATCTCCTCAGCAAACTCTTTGCCCAACAGAATAACCCCATCGGAGAAGCTTTCAGACAGGCTTGGTATGAAGACTTTTCTTCCATAACAATCTGCTAATCTTGCAGTAATAAGAGACCCACTGTTTAAAGAAGCTTCTATGATAATTGTTGCTTTTCCCATTCCTGCAACAATCCTATTTCTCCTCGGATACGTCCAAACTTCAGGTTTCAAATCACAATCAAACTCAGAAACTACTAATCCATTGTTGCAAATTATCTCGTTATATAAGTCAGTTTGATTTTCAGGATGTATATAGTCTATACCACAAGGCATTACTGCAATTGTTTTAAGCCCAAACTCTAAAGCCTGCATATGAGCTCCAGCATCTACCCCACTCATAAATCCAGATACTATAGTTATAGATTTACTCATGGTAGAAAATAGGTGCTTAATTATCTTTCTACCGCTATCACTTATTACTCTACTTCCAACTACAGATACACAGTTATCAAACAACTCAGTATTAAAGTTACCCTTGTAGTAAAGTCTCTTTGGAGGGTCCCTAATTTCCTTTAACAAACAAGGGTAATCTTCGCTTTGTATGTCTACATACTTAGACACCCTGCCACTCTATTACCAAAAGTGTATTCAAACAACACAGTGAATTCTACTAACACTAGATATTTGAGCAAATCTGTTATAATAAATTTACTCTTAATTTCTGCCCCAAATTTTTACTAATGGATGAGTATATTAGTGTAGACAAATTAATAAAACAGGCAAAATCAAGGGGTATAAACTTTGGTTCTGGTGATCCGTATAATAGGCTCCGATACTATACAAAGATTGGTTGGCTTTCTCACATGGTTAGAAAAGCAGATAGAAGAGGAAATATAAAAGGACACTACCCTATTTGGTCGATAGATAGATTAGTACTCATAGAAAACTTGAAGTCCCAAGGATACACAAACGAAGAAATATCAGAGAAACTAAAGACAAAAACTAAAGTAGAAAGTGTTTTAATGGCAGTATCGTCTCCAGAGATTAGAAAACAAATTGTAATGTATCTAATTCTTATTCTAGTGTCAGTAATACTTGCCAACGAGTTTGGAGCCATACATTTAGGAAAATCAAAGAGTCAAATGTTGACAATTACTGATATTAATCAACAAATGCAATTAGTTCAAAATGGGTCATCTTTTGTACCCAAAAATCAAAACAAAGTTTTTATTACTGCTACAAAGATAAAAGCCAATTATAAGGTGTATATAACTTTTAACCAAAACTACTCCCCAGCCAGTAGATATTGGGTGTCTCAGATTAAGCAACAAGAAGGTTTTGAGCTAACTCTTGATGCCCCTGTGTCAAATAATACAGAATTCAATTGGTGGTTGACACAGTAACATTTATCTTCACTATTCCCGTAATGGGAATATTACTTAATACCCAGACAATACATACTTGACAAGTGTTGTTCCATACTCCTACACTTTAATCATGAAACAATTTAGTTTAAAAACATCTATACTTGAAAAGGTATCTAATATAGTTCCTCTCATTACTGTTCTTTTAGTACCAATTTTCTTTCTACCCGTAACAACAGAATTCTTTTCTTTCAACAAACTTGCTTTGATAACCATAGCACTTTTAGTACTTATCGTATTATTAGGCATTAAAGTGGTTACCGGAGAAAGAATTGAGTTTTTAAAATCGTCAATAGACAAACCTTTAATAGCATTTATTTCTGTAGTAGCTTTATCTGCAATATTTTCAGTAAACAAAACAGACAGCATATTTGGAGCTCAAGGAAGATGGTTAGGTCTTTTCAGTCTTGTAATTATTGTCGGGTACTTCTACCTATCAACACCAACGTTTAGAAATCCAAAACTAATCAAAAAATCTTTATATGCTTTAATCCTATCTTCTACGATATCTTCTATTGTGTCTATTCTTAGTTACTACAAAATATTTTTATCAAATGAGACATTCTTAAGAATTCAAAACTTTTCCTTAACAGGTTCAATAAAAG
>JBAQUF010000023.1:0-6886 GCA_049297375.1 Patescibacteria group bacterium | reverse complement strand
GAGTACCAGATGTGTTGAAAAGTGTCAATATATTAACTATCATGAGAGTAATGTCCAAATCAAGTAAATTTAAATATTTGTTGGGAACCATCCTTCTTTTCATTGTATCTATAAGCCTAGTTAAGTCATCTTTTCAGGTATTTAAAAGCAAAGGTAGACTAGATATTGTAAAGGAAGAAATAACTAAACTTGAAGAAGAAAAGAAGAAACTAGAAAGTGAAATAGAATACAAACAAACGCAAGAATATATAGAAGAAAAGGCTAGAAATGATTTAAATCTAATAAAACCAGGAGAAAAGGTTTACGTAGTTGTTGGAGAAGATATTAAAAGTAGTTCAGAGAGCAATGTTTTATCTGGTTCAAGTGAAAGAGAAAAAGAAAACATTAAAGATAAAAGCTGGTACTCATGGTATAAACTCTTTTTCTAGTACCTTGTTAATCTATCTCAATCTTTGACTTTAGTGTACTTATTTGTTAGATTTAGTACGAAATAACGCGGGATGGAGGAATGGCACCTCACCGGGCTCATAATCCGGGGGTCCTGGTTCAAATCCAGGTCCCGCAACCAATTAGTTTCACCATTGATACCGCTAATATCCCACCTTCACTTTGCTTGTTACAACTTATAGTGTATAATGAACTCAAATTCGATAGAGAAGGAGTGAGAATGTCATCTGTAAAGAATGTTAAATATGTCGTTTCAAAGGGCGATTTTGTATTCAAGCTAGTAGGTACAAAAGGCTACCGTCGGGATGGTAATGAAGTTCAGGTTTTTTACAAAGGGGCGAAAGGGGAAATACCAGTAAGGACGAGAAAACTTCAGTCGAACGAAATGGCGGAAGAAGTTATTGAAAAGCTGTACAAGGAGCTATCAGGCGACTTCAAAAAATTTGGACTAATGGGGTTAACAAATCCATGGATGATGCAGTACCAGTATGTCTTTTTGGGAGTACCCATTGGTGTTTTATTTGCTGTAGCTCTACTAGTTATCAAGACACTTTCACCGTCCTTGTTGGATAATCATGTGTTTTTGTTTTTGGCGCTTAGCATTATTTTTGGCATCGTTGCACAAGCGCTGCACCATTGAGGTGTTGAGTGTCGTTTTCAGATTAAGGCGGTTAAATAATAAATATTAGCCGCCTTTTCTTATTCTGTGTCTTGGTAAATATAATTTGTTATAATCATCTTGCGTTTTGCCAACGTAGCTCAGCGGTAGAGCGGGCGTTTCATAAGCGCTAGGTCGGTGGTCCAACTCCACCCGTTGGCACCAAACAAGCATGAAGTTTTCCTTTATTTGATGTATACTCTTTAAGCTATGGCTCAACAGAAAGCTAAAAGCAATAAAAAACAAGAAATAAAGTTTGAACTACCTAAAAAGCTGCCAAAGAAAGTAATAATTCAAGTTAGAAAGCAAAGTTTCTTTGGAAGTACCACTTTCCTATTATTGTTAGGTTTAGGAATATATTTAATTAGTTCACTTGGTAGTGCTTCTTTTCAACAGGAAATTCCCATCAGTGATTTAGTTAAAAAGATAAACGAAGAAAAGATCCAAGATATTACAATAAATGGAGATAGAATAGATATTCTTCAAAGAGATGGAACAAAAGTATACGCAAAGAAAGAAAGTGACATAAGTCTTGATCAAATACTTAGCAACAATAATATAGATAGATCAAAAATTGCAGGAAAATTAGAAGTAACACACAAAGCAGGTTGGGGGGATATATTATCTCCTCTTCTAATGTTTGTATTTCCAATTGCTATTCTTTTCTTCTTTTTAAAACAAATGAAGGGGCAAAGTGGAGAAATTATGTCTTTTGGAAAATCCAGAGCTAAAATGTTTACCAAGGGACAACAAAAGGTAACATTTAAAGATGTTGCAGGATGTGAAGAAGCTAAAAGAGAAATGATGGAGATTGTTGATTTTCTTAAATATCCAGCAAAGTATAGAAAACTTGGAGCAAGAATTCCAAAGGGAGTTTTGCTTGTAGGTCCTTCTGGAGTTGGTAAAACTCTTCTTGCTAGAGCCATTGCTGGAGAAGCAGGGGTTCCATTCTTTAGTGTTGCAGGGAGCGAATTTATGGAAATGTTAGTTGGAGTTGGATCTTCTCGTGTAAGGGATTTATTTAATATGGCAAGAGAAAAACAACCGAGCTTAATATTTATTGATGAAGTAGATGCTATTGGAAGACAAAGGGGAATGGGAATAGGAGGAGGACATGATGAAAGAGAACAAACACTAAATCAAATATTAATAGAAATGGATGGTTTTGATGTTAGAACAAATGTTATTGTCCTTGCTGCTACTAATAGACCAGATATGCTTGATCCTGCTCTTATTAGACCAGGAAGATTTGATAGAACAATTTCAATTCCTCTTCCTGATTTAAAAGATAGAGAAGAAATAATTAAAATTCATATGAATGGAAAACCTATTGATGAAGGTGTAAGTACTGAAAAATTAGCAAGAAAAACAGTTGGTTTTAGTGGGGCAGATTTAGAAAATATGTTAAATGAAGCAGCTATCCTTACTGCTAGAGAAAATAGAGATAAAGTTACAGAAAAGGATTTAGAAGAAGCTTCATTAAAAGTAACAATTGGATCAGAAAGAAGAACGCTTCAAACGGATGAGGAAAAGAAAATGACTGCATATCATGAATCAGGCCATGCTCTTGTTGCTGCAAGTGTTAAAGAATCAGATCCAGTTCAAAGAGTATCTATTGTTGCAAGGGGTCAAACACTTGGACATACAGACGTTCCCCCAGAAAGAGATAGGTATCAGCTTACTCAGACAAGAATTACATCTTTAATAACAACAATGCTTGGTGGAAGAGCTGCAGAAGAAATTGTATTTAATGAATTTACAGCTGGAGCGTCAAATGATATTAAAAGAGCTACGGAATTAGCAAGAAAAATGGTTACTGAGTATGGAATGAGTTCTTTAGGACCTATTAATTATGAATCGAAGAGTGAATTTGCATGGCTTGCAAAAGAATTTGGAGAGTCGTCTCCTATTAGCAATGAAATGTCTGCAAAGATTGATTCTGAGATAGAAAAGATAATAGATTCTTGTTATCAGGATGCTAAAAGGATACTAACTGAAAAGAGAGATGTTTTAGATAAGGTTTATACCAAACTTCTTGAAAAAGAAACTATTGACGGGGATGAGTTTAAAGAGTTAATTGGCTAAGACACCAGAAAAGGAGAGAGAAATGAGTGCAGATCTTGGACCTTGTGTTGGGAAGACTAATCTTAAGCACGTTCATGTCGGAGACAAGTTGGTTCTTAGTAACAATGTAGTTACTGCTCTGATTGAGGTTGTAGCTATAGAACCAATTATAAATGTGAGATACAGGGTGATTGAGTACATAAGTGGTGATAAAAATGCGCTTGATTTCAGAACCACGTTAAACTGGACTGACCCTGCCTTTCTCTACTTTTTACCAGAAACCCCTTCTCCATAAAGGGGTTTTTCTTTTCCTGCACTACTCTATTGTTGACTTATAGTTTGACATACCAATCTTTATTTACTATAATCATGGTTAACATTTTAAAAAGGAGAGGATCATGTTTAGAATTTGTGCTATTAGATACGGGTTCCACCCATGGAGAAAGCAAATTTCAACAAGGACTCATAAGCAAGTTACAGGAAAAAAAGAAGCTGTATTTGATTTTGGTAAGGTTCGTGTTGGAGAAGGTAATACCCTTGAATTGGTTGTGAGAAAACCATCCATTTTTGGAGGTATTGCCTGTACCTTTATGCTTCTTTTTGGTTTTGGTCGTATGAAGACCCTTGTTAACGGATGCTCTACAATATCTGGTAAACCAATATCTCTTAAAGAAGGAGATAACCGTTTGGTTTTAAGATTATTTAGACCAAATGGTAATGTAATTGAAAAAGGTAGGGTAGTGATCAAGGTAGCTGCTTGAATTGAAGTTTTAGACCCCACGTTTACTCTTGGGGTCTTTCTTTTTATCCTCTTTTCTAAGATAATCTTTATCACTATGCTTATTGATTCTCATTGCCACTTAATACATAAAAACTATGAAATTCCTTTAGAACAAATACTTTCTGAGGCAAAAGAAGAAGGCGTAGATAAATTTATTACCATTGGAACATCTATAAAAGAAAACTTAATTGCAATACAAACAGCAGAAAAGATAAGTAATGTTTACTGTTCCATTGGAATATATCCTCATGAGGATAAAAAAACAGGGTTAAAAGAACTAGAGAATTCTCTTAAAAAAGATTTAAAAAGATCAGAGAAGATAATTGCTGTTGGTGAATGTGGAATAGATATATCTAATTGGGAAAATGGAAGAAGTATAGAAGATCAAACAGAGTTGTTTGAAATGCAAATAAAATTTGCTAAAGAAAATAGCCTTCCGTTAATTGTTCACAATAGGAATGGAGATAATATAGTTTTAGAACTATTTGAAAAACACTGTGATCTTGGTTTAAGAGGGGTAGTACACTGCTTTAACTCAAATTGGGAATTTGCTAAAAAAGTATTGGATTTAGGTTTTTGTATTTCTTTTACTAACCTAGTAACTTACCCAAAGAAAGAATACCTTCTTGAGGTAGTAAAAAATGTCCCGATGAATAGATTCTTAGTAGAAACTGATTCTCCATACCTTCCTCCTCAAAGCTTTAGGGGTGAGAAAAGTTATCCAAAATATGTTAGAATTGTTGCTGAGAAAGTCGCACAGGTAAAACAAAAAACCTTTGAAGAAGTTTCCAAGAGTTCTTATGAGAATACCTGTAAACTTTTTAATATATGATGAGCTCATTTGTAGAAAAAAATGATAGATTCGTGCACAGATCCCTTGAGGTACTCTTAGGTGTATTGACTTGGAGTTTTCTCACGTCTCCTATATGGATGGGCCTTCTTTACCCCCCGGCCATGGTGTATCTTTTAACGTTTTTGACAGTATATTGGTCATATCTTGCATTGAGACACTCCCTTGGATTATTTAAAGGATACAGAGCATATGAAGAAGAAATGGCCCAGGACTGGTATCTTGAGTGCAGAAAACTTAATTTTTCATCCCTTCCAGATGAGAAAACATTACCCCCAAGTTTATCTGATATTAGACACATGATAATGATTCCAGTTGTTAATGAACCAGAGCAAGTTCTCAGAGATTGCATAGAAAGTATTCTTAATCAAACATTTCCTTCAAAGCAGATGATTCTTGTGTTTACTGTAGAAGAAAAATATTCAACTGAAGTTGTTGAAAGAATAAGAAAGATAATTGGAGAAAGAGAAAAGGATTTGTATAAAGTAATGTTTTTTATACATCCTGCTGGTATTCCAGGAGAGGCAATTGGTGATGGTGGTGCTAACAGAGCTTGGGGATCATCCCATGCTGTGGAAGAATTAAAAAACCTTGGAGAAAATATTAGAAGCTACACGTTTAGTAATCTTGATTCAGATCATGTATTAAATAAACAATATATTGCTAGGTTTACTCATGCATACTTAACAACAGATAAAAGAGACAACCATTTTTATTCATCGGCAGTTCCTCTTTTTGATAATAATTTATGGAGAGTTCCGCTTATGATGAGGTTAGAAGCAAATGGTGTAACGTTAGGAGTTTTATCTGATTGGGCAGTATCAAAGGGAAAGGTGAGAAAGACTTTCTCTGCATTTTCAACATCACTTCAAACATTAATTGATGCTGGGTATTTTGATGTGTCTTTGGGGGCAGACGATACTATCTTTTACTGGAGAGCTTTTTTTGCAAGAGACGGTGATTTTGAAGGGGTTCCATACTTTATCCCATACTCTGCAGATGCTGTAGAAGGAAAAAACTATCTTGATTCCCACAAGAGTTTATACAAACAGCTTTTAAGGTGGGGATGGGGAGTAGTAGACTTCCCTCTTTCTGTGAAGGGATTTATGAAGAGTAAGAAGATAAAGTTTTCAAAGAAAATTGGATGGGTGATAAGACACCTAAAAGAAAGAGTCCTTCTTGTAAATGCGGTATTTTTAATAACATTTGGATTTGGGATTGTTACTATGGTAAACCCTCTTGTTAAACAATCTAGTTTTGCGTACAGCTTACCGGATATTATGAGTGTTATCCTTACATTGACATTGGTATTTATGATTCCAGGATCCTTCTTTAGAAAAAAGTTTGCAGTACCCCCTCCAAAAGAATGGTCAAGAGTTAGAAAACTACTTACGTACTTTGAAGGTCCTTTGATAATGTTGAACTTGTTAACATATTCTTTTCTACCTTGGGTTCAAGCTCAGACCATGATGCTTCTTGGAAAAAGGTTTAAAAACTTGTATCACACTGAAAAAGTGAGGTAGTTGAAAGCAAATGAGGTTAGATAAAAGAATATTAAAAACAACAGAAAACATACTTGGTAAATTAAAAGACAGAACCTTATCAAGATTTCTTTTAACAGCTTCTGTACCCTTTATTACTTTCTTTTATATTTTACTAAGATATAAGTTTCTAAGTGAAGATATACCTTTTTGGTACACCAAGCTTTGGGGTGATACACAACTTGCTCCTAAACACACACTTTTTTTATTACCACTTATATCCCTTGCAATTAGCTTATTTGGTCTTTTGCTTGTAATGATGAACAAGTATTATATTAGATTTTATGAGGAGATTGTATGGACATGTGTTTCTTTCTGCAATGTCTTTTTGTTTGCTTCTGTATTTAATATTATAAATATATCTTCTATCCCATTTACTTCCATAGTAAACTCCCTGTATATTAGTCTCCTTCCAGCATTTATTACATCATTCCTTCTAATTCATCTTGTTATGCCATCTTTCATCGATTTTGCTCAAAGGAAAAGATTAGTTACTAATCCTCAAGTTCATGTTCATCCTGGAATGATTTTAAAATCTCCATCTG
>JBAQUF010000022.1:0-1724 GCA_049297375.1 Patescibacteria group bacterium | reverse complement strand
CATCCTTTCCACAGTTTGATCTTAAAGTACTATTTGTTAAGAATCGTTCAATTTTTTGAGCAAGCGACATTTCATTTCTAGGTTTAGCAAGTAAACCAAACTTTTCACTTATAATGAAATCAACCATACCACAACTCTTTGTGGTAATTACTGGGCAATATTGTGTTGACGCTTCAAGCATAGTAGTCAGAACTCCTTCCTTAGCAAATGATGGGAAAACACAGAAACTTGATTCTCTGTATAGTTTATATTTTTGATCTTCAGAAATTTTTCCGAGAAAGGAGATATTATTGTTTAGATTTAATTTTTTTACAAGATTTTTCAACAAGTTGGTGTATTCAGCTGACCCAGCACCAGCTATAAACAATTTAATATCGGGGGATTTATCTGTTAGCAAGGCTATTGATTTAATTAAAACTTCCAGACCTTTGATTTCAATTAATCTTCCAATAAAAAATATTTGATTATCCACTCTTTCTGTTTTTACGTACGGATACAAATCTATACCATTATTGATTACAGTAATATCCTTTTTCTTAGAAATATTTAACAAGGAATCTCGCCATTCGTTTTTAATAGAATTACTTACAGCGATTACATTGTCAGCAAGTCCAACCGCGAGATCATTGTAAACTGAATATTCAGACGGTGTACCATGTAGGAACAATATCTTTTTCTTAATATTTGGAACACAAAACATACCTGGAGCATAATGTATCAAGCAAATATCAAACCTTTCTGGGACTGATTGATACCAGTTGTATAAGGATAAGTATAATAAATGTATATTCTCATGTGAATTGATAAAATTGGTATAATTATCACCAAAAATCGGACTGGTAACTTCAAGGAATTTGATTTGTGGATTTCTTCTTTTAAAATCTTGGTAGTAAGTTGTAGGTTTTTGTGTTTTGATTACGAGTATTGTAACATTATGGCCACTTTTGGAAAGAGCTTGGGATTGAGATAATGGTGCAATCTCACCACCACCCATGATTATAGAAGCTGTGGGTAAGAAAACAAGAATATTTTTTTTCATTTTATTCACTTAATTTGTTTTTTAATAAATCGAGATTCTTTGTGAATTCATTCCATTTTTCTTCTTCGCTACCTGATCGAGGAGGATGATCAATATGGAATACCCCTGTACTCATTACGGGAATCACTGTAGCACCAGAAGCTATTAATTTATAGCCAAAATGGGTATCTTCTAACCCCCATCCTGTGAAATCCGTATCAAATCCATCAGAAGATCTATATAATGACTTACTTATGGCAATATTGTGAGTTGCTACAGTAGCTGCCAAATCAAAAACTCCGATGAATCTATTGAATCCAAAGTTTTTTAATCCATCTGTTTCCATAACGATATTTCTAAAATTACTCTCAATGTTTTTTTTCACCCCCTCTTTAGACTTGCTGATATAACAACTAACTCTCCAATCAGACTCAAAGTTGGATGGTATCCTGATACCTTTTATAATGTTTTGATTCTCTAGCTCTGGACTGTTTGCATCTATACACTCTTTAAAGGAAATTAATACCGCTTTAGGAATTAAACACAATCTTATATACATTTCATAGATGTAGTTTGGTGGTATGACTATATCGCTATCTAAAAAAATTAATTTATCAAACTTTGATATGGACACGCCCGCATTTCGAGCATGCGCTCTACCTAGATTCTGCTCAATATTAATAATTTCGATATCAAGGTTATCAAC
>JBAQUF010000021.1:0-7645 GCA_049297375.1 Patescibacteria group bacterium | reverse complement strand
GACACCAAGCGGTTCTCAATGTACCATTTGTAAAAATCCCGACGAAAAGGAGTTGTAAATGTTTAAGATATTGATTTATGCCGATGAGTCTATTGTGGATAAGTTCAGAAAGATCGTGAAAAACACTCTACTAAAGGAAGAGCTGGAGACAGTAGCCACAGACGCCTTCCCTGGACTATATGGACCAACATACGGTAGTGTTCCAATTCTAATTGTGCCTACACTTCATCATGAACACAGCTACAAGGTTAAAGAATTATGGATTGAAGTTTATTATAGCGCTATCAGATCCCCCAAAAATGGACAGGAGGAATATGCGAATAGCATGCGAAATGTAGTCAGAAAATATCTTAAGGAATCAGGTAATGAAGGTTGGAATGTGTCACTAGCCGTTATACCGAGTCCCCACTTATTTATGGTCTCTGGGCACATGTAAGTCATAACAACATTGATTTAATCATGACTAAGGACTGATTTATCCACAAAAATCAGTCCTCTTTTATTTACATACCAGCAACCCCCAAACAAACTTTCCTGTTATAATAACCTTAGTGTTACATAACCTTCTTAAGGAGGTGAATTACTAAATGTCTGAAAATAAAATAGGAACTATTACTCACTTCTTCGACAGAATAAGTGTAGGAATCATTAAGTTAGATGATGTGTTAAAAATTGGAGATAAAGTAAAAATCCAAGGATCAAAAACAAACTTTGAACAAGAAATAACAGAAATGCAAATAGAACATGAGAAGATTGAAAAAGCTAAAAAAGGACAAGAAGTAGGAATAAAAGTAAATGAAGAAGTAAGAGAGGGAGACAATGTTTTTCTACTCTAGCATTATATAAGTCGAGTAAACATTTTGAGGAATATTTATGACTAATTCATTAGAAACACTAGATGCCCCTGAGCCTATGGAAGAGATATTAAACAATAGTTTTAAAGAAATAGAGCAAGACACTGAAAAGGAGTATCCAGATGCAATAATAATTGGAAATGGTGATACTGTACAAAAATCTATAAAAGACCAGATGGATTCTTTCATGGAAGAGTTCCCAGAGACACTTGGAAAAAAAGATCTTACAGAATTAAATACTTTAATTAATGGAACAAGGCAAGGCTTAACAAATAGGATGACAGAAAAAGCTCAAGCCATAAGTCGAGTGGAAGGAACCAACATATCAATTAATGGAGAAGGTTTTCAAAGGTACAGAGATATAGATTCCCTTTTGGAAAGAATGTTAAATATAACTTCTGGAAACACAAAGGCCTCTTAATAAATTACTTTTAAAAAAAATTGAACTTAACTAAACTAAATAAGAGCACAAAAAGCTCGCATTTCTGCGAGCTTTTTTATCAAGATCTATAAGGCAAAAAGAACGTTAAGCTTCATTTGAAGATTTAGGCTTATCTTCTAACCTACCCCGGATACTTCTCGTGAGAATGAGTATCCATATTAACTTTCTATCTTTAGGGTTATTAAATAGAAAGTGTAACTTGTTTTTTAAAAGACTTTCCATCTTACGATGGCAAAGATTCTTCTAATCAAAGTTACTGTCCTCCCTCTCGAAATCCTTCAAAATGCAAGCATTTTAAATTCAATCGCAAGGTAAGAAACGAAGTTTCTCCCTAGAAAGGAGGTGATCCAGCCGCAGATTCCCCTACGGCTACCTTGTTTCGACTTCACCCTCATCACTGATTCCACCTTGAGCCCATACAAAATGAGACTTCGGGTGGCTCCAGCTTTGCTGGCGTGACGGGCAGTGTGTGCAAGACCCGAGAACGTATTCACCGGCGTATAGCTGACCGCCGATTACTAGCGATTCCAACTTCATGGAGTCGAATTGCAGACTCCAATCCGAACTGAGACCGGTTTTATAGATTTGCTCCACCTCGCGGTTTCGCTTCTCGCTGTGCCGGCCATTGTAGCATGCTTCTAGCCCAGAGCGTAAGAGCAATACTGACTTGACGTCATCCCCACCTTCCTCCTAGTTGCCTAGGCAGTTCCGTCAGAGTGATACAACTGACAGTAGGGGTTGCGCTCGTTGACCCACTTAAGGGTACGCCTCACGGTACGAGCTGACGACAGCCATGCAACACCTGTGCAAGCTCCGGACTGGATACCGGTCGTTCCCCTTTCGGTTCACTACTTCATGCATGTCAAGCCCTGGTAAGGTTCTTGGGTTATCAGCCAATTAAAGAGCATGCTCCACCGCTTGTGCGGGTCCCCGCCAATTCCTTTGAGTTTTAATCTTGCGACCGTACTTCCCAGGCGGCCTGCTTAACGCGTTAGCTTCGACACTCATCAAAAGACAAGCATCCAGCAGGCATTGTTTACGGCGTGGACTACACGGGTATCTAATCCGTTTCGCTCCCCACGCTTTCGTCTCTCAGCGTCAGGTAAACCCCAGGTAGCTGGCTTCCCCCTTGGTGTTCCGCATGATATCAACGCATTTCACTGCTACACCATGCGTTCCGCTACCCCCTAGTCACCTCCAAGTCGAATAGTATTGAAAGCCTTCCCTCAGTTGAGCCGAGGTCTTTGACTCCCAACTTATTCAACCGCCTACAGAACTCTTTACGCCCAATAAGACCGGGTAATGCTGGCACCCTACGTATGACCGCTGCTGCTGGCACGTAGTTAGCCGGTGCTTATAACGAAGTTTACAACCCGAAGGCCTTCATCCTTCACGCGGCGTCGCTGCGTCAGGCTTTCGCCCATTGCGCAAAATTCCCGATTGCTGCCCCCCGTAGGGGTGAGGCCCGTATCTCAGTGCCCCTCTGGCTGGTCATACGCTAATACCAGCTACCCGTCATAGGCTTGGTAGACCTTTACTCCACCAACTACCTGATAGGCCGCAGGCTCATTCCCAAGCGATAAATCTTTGATGTTGCCATCACATAAGGCATTATCCCACCTTTCGATGGGTTATACCTTACTTGGGGGTAGATTCCTACGTGTTACTCAGCCGTTCGCCATGCGAATAAACGCATTCAACTTGCATACCTTAAGCACGCCGCTAGCATTCACCCTGAACCAGGATCAAATTCTTAATAAAAAGCTAGCATAAGCTAAAGACCAACATTCACAAATGCGTTAGTGAACGTCAATCAAAAGCACCCGTTCTTTTCGCCTTATAAATCTTGAATAAAACAAAATCTCAAAGGATATTTTCAAAGTTCAAGACCTGAATATTACTTCAGTGTTAAATAAATAGCAACAACTTTAAAGAATGTCAACAGGCGGACTCTACTCTATATAGGAAGCTTCTATTCTGCTTGTATTAAAAATCTTACTTATTGTGTCCAAAAGCATCTCTTTTCTATAGATAGGAGAACAAGTAATTAAATCGATATGGACAGATCCCAACTCAGGCCAAGTGTGAACAACAAGATTAGAGTTTGCCAACACAAACGTTACGGTTATACCTCCGCCCTTAAAACTAGTAATTTTTTTATCCATAACCTTAAGATTATGTGTTATGCAAAGCTTCCCCAAAGCACTTAAAATCTTGGATTTAGACTTCAACAGGTCACTTTTAACTCCAAAAACCTTAAAAACTACATGATCAACAAAAGGAAATTTATCTTCCTTTTGTTTTTCATATGTATAAATTTTTTCTGGACTAGAGCTTATGGGATGAGTAAATTTATTAGCTTTTAATACGTATAGAGAACTTGCATTTCCAATAGATTCTGCTCCAGAGTATCTAGCAAATTTTTCAATTCTATCCTCAATTACTAAATGGAACTTATTCACTACCTCCTGAATTTTTAAAACCTTCTCAGGAGACTTAAAACTATTCCCGTAATACATAAAAATATATTTACCTTCAAACCCATCAGCATTTCCTAACAATTCTACGGATCTTTGAAGAAATAACTCTACCCCACTTTTTGTATACGGAGGATCAAAAACTACAACATCAAATTTTCCTAAATATTTTTTATCAAGTTTATTCCTTGCATCATAATTTACAACTTCAATATTTTTTAAACCAATTTTATCTAAGGCATTCTTTACAGAATTTAAAATCTGGTTATCTATATCAAACACAGTAATATTTTTATAACTACCATAACCATCACTTTCATTTTCTAAAGACAAAATTCCTAAAGACAAAGAATTCAAATCATCATCTCCAATAAACACTATTGACTTTCCTTCAACCATTCCTTTCTCAAAAACAATTTGAGATTTTAAATAGGAACTCTCTAAGGTAGCTAAAAACTGATCAAATTCTCTCTTTGGATTAATATCATATTTATTCCTTATTTCATATATCCTTTTTAATGAATCTTTATGACTAACTTCCCCAGGATACAACGACCATTTATAAGGTCTGGCATTAAGATCTTTCAACTCTTCTTTTCCTTTTTCACTTAAGAAGATAGAATCATCATCTAACTTTTCTAATAACTCAGATATGGACTTTTTAAATTGCTTTAAACTTTCTTTAGGAATTCCAGTCATGGTTACAAACTCCTGATTAGTAAAAGGACATTTATTCTTTAATAAATAAAGCAAACCTTCAATTTCTGCTTTTTTAAGATCTGGGTTCTTATCTTTAATTTTGCTAATTAAGTTACTCACAGGGGTATTTTACTACATTCTACTAAAACAAGAGATTAATATATTGATGCATTAACACAGGTAGATTAGTAAATAGATATGAAAGGATTTATAAAACTTTTAACATTTATATCTATACTCTTTATAATTACAAACAAAGTACGCGCAGAATCGTTGTGGGAGAAAACTTCCATACCAACACCAATGATAATATCTGTTGAACAAACTCCGTGGGGTGTATTAGCTGGAGAACTTGCTGGTGCCACCACAAAACCAAATGGAATTTATTTATCGAGAGACTTGGGCAATACATGGACATTACTAGGCTTATCAGAAAGAGGTGTAATAGATATTAAGTACTACCAAGGAAAGATATATGCAACAACATATTACTCAGTTGGTCATACATCAGGCCTTTTTGTATCAGACGATAAGGGAGCAACTTGGAGAAATATAGGGCCAAGAAGTGCTCCAACTAAGGTTACAAGAGATTCCAAAACAATATACCTTGGACAAGAAAATGCAGGGCTTTACATATCACAAGATGAAGGTCAAACATGGATACAAAAGATGGGGAGTGGTGTTGATGGAACAAAAGTCTATTCTGTTGAAAGTTCAGAAGATATTGCATTTGCTACTACTTTAACAAAAGTATTCAAAAGTACAGATAAGGGAGATACTTGGACAGAAATAACAGAACTGAGCAACAAAGGAATAATGTTCTTCTGTATTAATGGAAACGTAATATTTGCAGGATCATCAGGAACTAATGGGCTCTATTTATCCACAGATACAGGAAAAACATGGAGGAAAGTGCAAAGCTTTGGAAACTATGCTGTAGGTAACATCACACACTTCAATAATAGATACTATATTGGAAGAGAAAATCCTTTAGAACAGAGCTATTCTGTATACTACACACCTGATCTTGGAGAAACATGGATTAACACTCATCTAGATACACCAGCAATGGATCGAACTTTTGAACTAACATGGATACATTCAGATTCATTTTATATATTTTCAGCTGTGTACAACAACGGAGTGTACAGATATAAAGTTCCAAAAGAAGATTTTCTAAGATTGCCAATCTTTAATGTACCTTGGGATTATGAAAACACAAATGAATTGGTAGACAACATCACATCATACTTTGATCACAGCTACCCACTCTTAGGATACATATATCATTTAGAGCCTGAGGATGAAAACACAACTACATTAAATTTTCTTGGAATTAAAAATACAGAACCATATATTTATTACAGCTCACATAGCGGAACAGATTTTGCACTAAAATATGGAACAGAAATAAAAGCACCTTTATCAGGGTATGCTACTTACTACTACTGCAAAGCCTGTGGAAACACCATAAAAATAGACCACTTAAACGATTATCAAACAATATATATGCATCTTCAGGATGATGATTTAGTAACAAAATCCGAACCTGTTTGGGTGAATAATGATGACATAATAGGAAAAGTCGGCATGACCGGAAATACAACAGGCCCACACCTTCATTTTGAGGTTCTTAAAGATGTAAACGCTAGTGATAATTTTTTAGACGATTACCCAAATGGAAGAGTGGATCCTTTCGGATGGCAAAGTCTTCAAGCTATAGATCCGTGGAAAAAATATTTTTGGATTGACTCACTTGGAGAACACCAAGGAACTGAAAGCATATACCTGTGGAAAAATGGAAATGAAGACATTTCCAAATTCATAACAAGCAATTCAAATGAAATAAGTGTGCAAAATAAAAAAGCAACATTTATAGACGTTGTGGAAAACATAACAACAAAAATGACTCCATATATAAAACCAATCACCTCAGTACTTAACTATCCTCAAAACTTACTAAAGTATTTAGAAGCAACATCGTTCCTATTAGAAGCCTTCGATCAGTTGGGACATAAACAAGAAATATTTAGTGATCCTGTTAAGATAGAGGTCTTAATTAATCAAGATCAACTTTCAAACCTAATTTTAGATACCATTCAACTCTACTTTTGGAATGAAACACAAAAAATTTGGGAATCTATCCCTTCAACACTTAATCCAGAAACAGGAATACTTACTTCTTTAGTAAGTCACCTTAGTTGGTTTGCAGTATTTGGTGAAAAGATAGACAGCAATCCACCAAAAACTGAAATTAATGTGTCTGGAGACCAAAATAATGGGTGGTTTTCAGAACTTCCCACTATAATCCTATCCCCAACAGACGCTGAAAACAGTCCTATTGGAAACATCCTTTATTCAGTTAACAATGGGGACACATGGAGTACATACTCGCAGCCATTTTTAATACAAAAAGAAGGAATAATTAACCTTCTTTTCAAATCTCAGGATATAAATGACAACATAGAAGATGCTCAAAACTATGTAATCAAAGTAAATACATTAGGAAAGACTGTCTTGAAAAAACGAGTATTAAACTCTACGTTTGAAATTTTATAAGACTTTAAATAATCACTCAACCACACATCCAGACACTACTTCTGCCATAGCATTAATAAGATCATTAATTATATCCAAAGACTCATCATAACTTAACTTTCTAAAATTATTAGGAAAGTAGTGAAAAACTAAGTTTCTTCCTCTCTTCCATGCATCCCACAATCTTTTTGATATATTTTTGCCGGCTCCAGGGTTATTGCAAATTCTCTTATACACACTAGAGTTATCTTCATAGTTAGGATTTAGCAACTTACCTATCCTTATCTCATCTCCAAGATATTCTTCTTCAGTAATAAGTCCAGAGTCTAAAAAAAATCTTTTTAAAAATCCTTCGTAAGCTTTTGCAAATGGAAAGACAACAAATGAAAAATCAGAAATTTCTGCCTTGTGTTTATTATCATACACAAAGTTAAGAATAATTTCACCATCCTCAAGAAGATCTCTAATCTCAGGTATAAGATAGTTCCATAACTTGGAATCTCGGGCAATAACCTGCATAAGCAAATATTAGACTAGTAAAGGAAGAAATGAAATAAGAAAAGGCTTTAAAGGTCAGTAAATCTAACTACATCTTCAAGGCTATTTTCTAAACTACTCAACGGAATAATTACAAC
>JBAQUF010000020.1:0-5231 GCA_049297375.1 Patescibacteria group bacterium | reverse complement strand
CCCCTGACGTTCCGGATGGTAGATTAATACTGTTTGATCCCGCCATATTGACATTCCGGTCCCCTTGACCAATTATGATAATATTGATGGACTTCAGCTTTCCATCATTTGAGTACTTCATAGAAGTTATATGGTTGATATTTCTCAACAGATCATTATGTACCTGCATAATACTTTGTTTTTTATTGTTATACGTTATCATAATCGGCTGCGGCGACTTTTGAAGTACAACGAATTCCATACCTGTCTGCTTTTGTATTTCATTGAAAGCATCCAGAATGGAGACGTTTTTAAAATCAAAGGACCATTTTTCATCCGTAAGTAGTTCAGCATGTGCCACTGATAGAATCATTATGCCGCACATCAACGAAATCACAATTATAAGTGTTAATTTTAAGTAGTTCATTAAGGTCCCTTTATGCGGTGAAGAAAAAAAAACAATTCAGGCGTATGGATAAAATGCTTCTGTTGTGTTGTTGTCATTTTAAAAAAGCCCGGAATCTGGGAGCGGGAATCCCGGGCGAGGTTAAGAGGAGAACCGCTCCCACCGGATTAACTTATGGCAGGGTCCAAGTACAAGCCGCGTTCGTATTTATCCAGTAGCCGTATCCAGGTGCCATAGTTGTTAAGTCGCTGAATCCAGGGTTGGCTGGATCAAAGAATTGCCAAACACCATTTCTATAAGCCCACACGGTTATTACTTCTCCGGCAATTGATCCCAATGCATCGGTGATAACCTTTTCGGTTGAGGAATTATACCCGACCAGATTCCAGCCAGCAATAAGATCAATGGTGAGAGGTGGTTCTGTGCCCGTCACAGAAAGAATAGCAGGCTGAGTCATATTTAGCCAATACCCCCATCCAGCTTCCAGGTTTGACAAATCGCTGAATCCAGGGTTGATTGGATCATAAATTTGCCAGGAGCCATTTTGAAAGGCCCAAGCGCTTAAATATTTGCCGGAAATACCGCCGAGGACGTTGCTGATTGCAGTATCTGAAGGTTGTTGACGGAGGGATATCAAATTCCAGCCGGGGTTTGTAAGAGCAATATCATTAACACCTGTAACTAAGAAGGATTCTGAGAACTGCATGAAAACGACACCGTTAACAGAAACAACCAGGTAAGCTTTGTATGATCCGGAATTCAAACTTGCTGGAGGAAACCACTGAGTTGTGGTTTTTTTCGTCTCTCCAGAACTTATTATTTCTACAATCTCAGGCAATTTGGCAATCTCGTTACCCCCAGCATCGTAGATGTAAATTTTTTCAAATGCATTTACCTGGCTGCCGGAAAGATTTTGGAACTCCATGCTAAATGTTCCGTAACTACCTTTTTTGATTGAATCGGGTGCAATAAAAGAAACTATTTTGCCATCGATTACTGAGATATCTTGCATCGATTGGCCGATTGCATTGATCCCGTCTGTCGCTTGCATCACGAGGTTGTAAGGCCCGCTTTGCACTGGTGCCGCAAAATTCACACCAATCAGTCCAATCGAGTTGCTTCCGATGGTTTGAGAGGTTGTTTTTGATGTTACTACTGCCCCGCTAAGATCCTGAAGCTGGACAGTGACTGAAAATTGGGAATTATTAGCAGTAGTGTTTTCAATGGTTGTGGTTGTTGAAATGTTCTCGGATACCGAATAGGTTCTTCTATCCGATGTGAAATTCTGGACTAACCCCTGGTTGGGGGTTGTATATGACACTTGAATAATTGCTGATCTATAAAGTGATGTTTGATGGGTAGCTGAATTGAAAAGCATCGGCAGCACTTCAACGATTACCTGCTGATAGCCATTTATTTCAATAACTCTGAAGGAGTACTGTTCAGCCGGATAGAGTCCGATATTGGGGCATACAACATAGCCTCCATCATTTGTAATTCCAGGCATTGGAGGAACCGGTTTATAGGCAGGGATATTCAAAATACCAAGATCTTTCTCATTGGCGAATGTAACATTCACGCCTGCTACAGTTGCATTTAAAGGAATGTTTACACTGAATCTTGATGTGGGAATAACTGGAGTATTTACGTCTTTCAGCAACAGATCAAAACCATCAACCTTGACGTAATCAAAATTATCACTTTTTTCTATTTTATAGTTAGAGGAATCGAGAGCAAGGGTTTTAGTTGATGTTCCTTGTAAAATGGACTGAATTTTAGAAAAGGTTACCGGCGCCTTTGCGTATGCTAATAGATTGACGACGTTGGGTAACGAAAGACGCGCCCATGGCAATCCGAAAAGATTCATTTGATAAATAGTGTATTTTTCTTTATCCGACTGTTTGGGAAATGATTTATCAGCGCTACACAAAGAATTCCCAGCATTCTGTGTTATCAAAAGCCTGTCTGAAAAAATATCATTAAAATCACTGATCAATGGAGTCCATGTAACTCCTGAAGCTCCTATTACTCCTCTTATGTTAAGCGGCAGCATCGAATTGAATAGGCCTGTTGTGTCGAATCCATCCACAATGCCAACAAGACAGGCATCAAAAATGAAAAAAGGTGAAAAATCAGAAAAGTGTGTTGTTATATTTTTATTTTCGGCAGTTATATTTGATCCATTAAAATATTCAGTGCCTTGAGAATCCTGTATCCCCTGAACATTCCCATGACACATATAACGCATCAAATCGAAATCAGGAACATTTTTTACCTTTGTAGTGAATAGTTTTTTAAAATCAGAATTCCATCTAGCAGAATCGTGATTCTTGCTCACACCACACTCTGGATAGTTGATCTCAACCCCATTCAATATATAAGGCACGTCAATACTTACTCCTTCAATATCTTTTATTACGGTATAACCGGAAGTCAAACATTGATTTTCGAAAACAGTGAGTTCTCCATTTCTCGCATTGTTTTCTAATTTAATGGCCTTATCACTGATTGAAGTATCTTTATCACTGGAAAGAAGCAGTTTTCTCATACTGTCGGGATCAACACCTGCAATCCTACCCACAAAAATATCCTCTATGAATCCATTCTCCCAACCCTTGTCGTCATAGTCTCGATAAATAATGTCGGTAAAAAGATAATTATTTTGAGCATCTGTTTGTGTAATATTCGTCGCATTATGATGCGAAAAATATTTTATTACCGTATTGGAAGGATCAAATTTTCTATAAAATGGTATAATTGCATCTCCCCCTAAAATTGCGACATGCCTGCCAGAACCCACCCCACCCGACCTGCTAATAAAAGCATGGAGAATTCCTTTGATCTTTATTGAAACCTGATTTATGGTGCTCTCTTCCTTCCCCGTCTTGGGATCACCATCATATCCATACGTTTGCCCAGCCGCTCCATTTCCCAGTCTGTTTCTATCTTCTCCCCATGCAACGGTGATATTGTTCGTTCTGTCTCCATCATTATCCCTGTCGTACTTGTCAACATGGTAGATGACTGCAAGCCGGTCGTCAGCCATCGCATAAAGTGATTTCCACAGTTCATTGATCTGATCAATCTTGTTTGCATACTGCTTGTACATCAGCTCCCGGTTTGTAATGACAATTTTACCATTGGATACTACTTTGACATCACCTCCATCACTTAGTTTTTTAGAAGAAGTTTGTATGTCATTACCAGAGACTTGTGCCTGGGCATCTATAACCTTGCCGGCTGCAAGAGTATCCCTTAGTTTAAATCTGAAAACAAATTGATTCCATTTCTGAACTGCATTCTTAGGAATGGATAGTCCATTTAATGTTATCGTTCGGATAGTACCGTTGGTCACATCGGTATAATTCGTAATCTCAGTGGGATCTTTCGTGGCAATTTCCTCGGCTGATGCTCGTTGGTATACGTGCAAAAAGTCAGGGCCAGAATCTACCAAAGCGGAATCTATATTCAGCGTGAGTGTAACATTGCTTTGATCTGCGTCAGGATTTGTATTATTCGTAATATTGGCGACAATATCAATCAAGTCACCCTGTGACTTATACAAAGTCGGACGTTGTGCCAACCAATTGTCTTCAGGATAGATGTCAACATTGATGCCTGCAGCTTTGTGCCCACCTGCCAGACTGAAGGCGTACTTGAAGACATCTGGAAGCGCTCTTCCAAATCCATGCTGCACACCCGGAGCTGTATATCGGTCATAAGTATATTCCCACGTTTGACCAGAGGCAACAACGTTTCCATTCCCAAGTGGATATACTGCGAAAGTGGGAAACTTGTCTGAATCATCAGTTCTAAAAATTATATTCGCACCAGCAGGCAGGGTTGATTCAACAAAATAATTGTGTGAACAATAGCTACCATACATATCCGAGTTGGTTAGAGGGGAATCGGCCCGATCTGTTAAAACTTGAGTAACGATTTCGTGGTTACTGTTTGCAATAATATTTGTAGAACTTATTCTGTCACCCACTTGCACGTTTCCTGGCAGGTTGGTATAATTATTTCCACCGGCCCACCCATGATCACAAGCAAAAAAAACTAAAGTCCCTCCGTTTTTAACGTAGTTTTCAAAAATTGTGTAATTTGCTGCATAATTATCATAAAACCCCTGAACCTGATCGTTGACAATTAATATAACCTGGTAGTCATCAATATTTGTGGTTGCTACCTCACTCATGTCAATTACACGATAAGAACGTTTCAAAACATCTAACACAGTTGTATCTGCATAAGACGCCCAAGGGATTGCAGTCTGAATCAACAATATATCGGGAGTCCCTTCCTGAGACACAATTGATTGAAACGGTGTAAATTCCCCTTTTTCAGGCTTATATCCCAAAGGTGCTACAGATGAACTGTCTGCATAACTTAACCCTGAACAAATAACTATCATTGAAATCATGATAAACATATGCATTAATAATCGTTGGACATATTTCATTTATTTTTCCTCCTTTTTTGGTAGTGTTCAGTCAATAACATTGATATTCAGTTCGAAAAAAAGTCTATCCAATACCCCATCCCAGGCTCCATCTTCACTATGTCGTTGAATCCCGGATTTTGAGGATCGTAAAATTGCCAATCCTCATCCTTATAACCCCACATACTCTCAACCTCTCCTCCAATATTTGTTAGGAAATCCTCAATCAATATGCCCTGAAGTGAATTGAACCCAATCAGGTTCCAGCCACTGGATAAATTCAACGGCAGGGGAACCATTTGCCCTTGAATTTGAAATTTCAGCCCCTGCTGCGTTGTTTTTACCCAGTAGCCATATCCTATTTTCATGGCTTCCAGGTCACTGAACCCTGGGTTTAACGGATCA
>JBAQUF010000019.1:0-3622 GCA_049297375.1 Patescibacteria group bacterium | reverse complement strand
GTCTTATCCACCAAGTAGCATAAGTTGAAAATTTAAAACCTCTTTTCCAATCAAACTTATCAACAGCTCTCATTAATCCAATGTTTCCTTCTTGAATTAAGTCCAAGAACTGAAGACCTCTCCCCATGTATTTCTTAGCAATGGAAACAACAAGTCTAAGATTAGCTCTAGCAAGTCTTGTTTTAGCATCTTCGTCATTTTTTTCAACTCTTTTAGCAAGTTCAACTTCTTCTTCCTTTGTTAGTAAGCTATAGCTTCCTATCTCCTTTAAGTACATTCTTACTGGATCTGATGTAGTTGTTTTATCAAGCTTGATCTTTGTTAAATCTATTTCTTCAAGCCTAGCAAGCTTTTCAGCTTCTTTTTCCGATTCCATATCAAATACATCTATTCCAGCTTCAAGAAGCTTCTCATAAAGAAAGTCCAAGGTTTCTAAATCTTCTTCTGCATTGGGGAATAAAACTAAAATATCATCAAGTGTTAAATAACCCTGTTTTTTACCTTTTTTAATAAGCTTCTTTATACCAAGCTCTCTAGTATCTATTTTTAATCTTTTTTCTTTCTTTTCCTTAGGAGAATTTTCAATCTCATCTTCAAATATATCTACAACCTTCTCAACAATGGGCTTTCCTATAATTCTTGAAATCCTTTCTTTCTTTGGAGCTTTAACTTCTTTCTTTTTCTTCTTTTCTTCTTTTTTAATAGCTTTCTTAACAATGTTCTTTATTGGCTTCTTTTCCTTTTTCTTTGGTTTACTAACTCTTTTTGATATCTTCTTAGTTACTTTCTTTGATACTTTTTTAATCTTCTTTTTAGAAGACATTTTTTTAGAAACATTTTTCTTTTTCTTTGGCATAATAATAAAAATAGGGAATTAAATATACAAAAAATTTATACTCTACAAAAGGCCCTTTGACAACTTCTCAAACTTCTTGGAAAGCCTTTCTATCTCTCCTTCATCCTTTTTGGTCTCGGCTATTTTAATCTCATCAGTTAAAATTTTCAACTGTCTTTTAACAGATACCTTTTTTATCCTATCAACTAAAGTATTGAGCTCCTTCTCAAGGATTTCCTCACTAAAACCATCTTTACCCTCCAAATCCCACATATAAAGCTCTGTTACAATGTTTCCCTTCTTTTCATCAAATCTATTTACTAATGTTTTTATCTTAATATCACTTTTCCTATCCTCGTAATAGTCATAAATTTCTTCAAATATTTCCCCCAATTCTTCATTTAGAAAATCACTCCTTTTTAGTTTCTTTAGGCATTCTTTAGCTATACCTAACGGAGATTTCAAGATTAAAGATATTAAGTATCCTTCTGTTTGCTGCTTTTCAATAGGCATCTTCTGGTCAGATTCTTCTATTTCCTCATATTCACTTTCCTTAATACTTCCTTTTTTAATCATTGAAAATACCGTATCTTCGGAAAGACCAAGCTCTGATGCTAATTTCTTGGCGTAGTGATCAATAAGAACCTGATTGGATATCCTTGAAAACAATGGAATCAGTTCCTCTGTTATAGCTTTTTTACCTAATGCTGTGGTTTTATTATGCTTCTTTAAAGTAGTAGCTAAAAAGTAGTCATAAACAGGAACTGCATTCTTTAGAATTTTCTTAGCTTCTTCTTTATCTGCATTTAAAAACTCATCAATATCCTTATACTCATCAGGAAGAATTGCAACTTTAACATTAAAATTTCTTTTTTCTGCCATTTCTATTGCTCTGTAAGATGCTTCTACACCTGCAAAATCAGAATCAAAACAAAATGTAATATCCTGAGTATATCTGGATAAAATTACTAACTGACTATCCGTTAAGGCTGTCCCTGAAACACAAACAACATTATTTACCCCATTTTGATAAGCAGATATTAAATCCATTTGTCCTTCTACAAATACTGCTCCTTCTTTTTTTAATGCAACTCTGCTTTTATCTAACCCATACAAAAAGAATGATTTATGAAATACAGGACTATCTCCAGTATTTAAATACTTAGGATCTCTATTGAATACGGTTCTTCCTGTAAACCCAACTACCTTTCCGTCAACTCCTATTAAAGGAAATACCACTCTTCCTCTAAATTTATCTACATAACCGCTACCGCTAGATCTTTGAATTATTACCCCAGCACTGACCATATCATTTACTTTTATTTTCTTATTGTTAAGAAATTTATATAATGTATCCCATGAATTAGGAGCATAACCAATTCTAAATTCTTTTATTGTTTCTTCTGTGAGTTTCCTTTCTTTTGTTAAATAATCCAAAGCTTTCTTTCCTGCATTTTGCTTAAGAAGAATATATTGATAAAACTGAGTAGTTAGTTCATTTATTGAATAAATAGTGTTTTTAATAAGAGATTGACTATCAATTTGTTCTGATCTAACTAATTTAACACCAGCTCTATCTGCTAGTATTTCCAAGGCTCTTGAAAAATCTACACCTTCTATAGCTTCAACAAAGTTAAAGACATCCCCAGCAACACCACATCCAAAGCATTTATATATTTGAAGTTCCTGAGAAACCATAAAAGATGGGGTCTTTTCACTATGAAAGGGACATACAGCTTTGTAGTTTCTACCTGATTTCTTTAAGGTTACATAGCTATTTATTACATCTACAATATCTAGTTTTTGTTTTATTTCCGCTACTTGATCCATTGAGCATTATATAGCACAGTTTCAATGTATTTACAAAGCTAAACCAAACCAAGAAAGACTAAGACTATTAAAACTCATAAATATAGATTGTATGACCAAACTTATTGTTTTCTCCAAGGTTTATTTTCTTAATAGGATCCTTATGAGAAAAAGGGAAATCCAATGAGTACAACAAGGCACCAGGCTTTAATTCTCTTTCAAATTTGCTAAGAAGTTTATCCATATCTTTAACATATATCCAAAGGTAAATATGTGTAGCTTGTGAAAGATTAACTTTGAAGAAGTTAGTATATTTAATAGAAATATTCTTAGACTTGCTAAATATTACCCTAAGTTTTGAAATGGCATAAGAAAAAGGAGAATTATCAACACCAATAAATTTTGAATGAGGGTAATAATATGCACACTCAATTAGAAGAGACCCAGTTCCACACCCTAAATCATAAAAAACACTCTTCTCATTTAAATTAAGAATGTCTTTTAAATACTGACGAGCATGAGGAGGGGTAGTTACTAAAGGAGACTTTCCAGTCAACATAACATCAAGTATAAATACAACAGGAATAAAACAAAGAATTACTAATATGAGATATAATAAAGCTACTAACACATTAGTATTATAGCAATTTGAAATTATTAAGATAAAAAGACTCTCCCTCAAGTTTATGTTTGAGGGAGAACAACCTATATTTTTAATATATTTTTAGCAACCCATGATGAAATTCCTGAAAAGATTGGCTTTTGAAACCAGTGTGGCTTAACTACAATCATTGGTTTTTCGCTTTGATCTCTTTCGGTAGAAGAAACAGTGATCTTAGAAGCACCCCACCCAGTTGCTTCAAACAAAATTTCCGCTGGACCTTCACCAACATAAATGGAGATTATCGTTATTCCAAACTTGTCACTCCTTTGAACAATGAAGGGATCTGCTCCACCACAATTCTGAAACATTAGATA
>JBAQUF010000018.1:0-4776 GCA_049297375.1 Patescibacteria group bacterium | reverse complement strand
AGAATGGGAATTCTTTAGATCTGGAGGAAAAGGTGGACAAAATGTAAACAAGGTATCAACAGCAGTTAGATTAAAACACAAACCATCTGGAATCATTGTTGAGTGCCAAGAAGAAAGATATCAAGGGAAAAACAGAGAAAAGGCTTTAAAGATACTAAAGTCAAAGCTTTATCAAATAGAAGAAGAAAGATCCTTAGCGGAAACAAAAAACTTAAAGGGTGAGTATAAAACACCAGGATGGGGAAACCAAATTAGAAACTATGTTCTTCATCCATACAAATTAGTAAAAGACCTAAGAACAAACATAGAAAGCTCAAACCCAGAAGAAGTGCTAAATGGGGATTTAGACAAGTTTATTGAAGAAGAAATAAAACTTTAGCTCACTATATTTTCACTCGTTGGAAAATCCTCATCTGTAAAATCTTCAGGCCCATATCCTGGATCTGCTTCTGGTTTGGATAATCCACTTGGAGCATCATCTACCATAACTTCTCTTCCTCTGCTGCCACTTACTTCAGGTCCAATTATTCCCTTTTCTTCCATTTCATCAATTATTCTTGCAGCCCTTGCATACCCAATGGAAAGTTTCCTTTGAAGCAGGGAAGCGGAGGCCTTTCCAGCTGATATGACAATATCAACGGCCTTGTCAAAAAGATCATCTACTCCATCTCCCCATTCTGAAGATCCACTTCTTTTAGAAGAATCTGTAGGGGTTCTTAGTACTTCTTCTTTATAATCCGGCTCCATGCCTTGAGCTTTTAAGTATTCTACAAGATCTTCAATTTCCTTATCTGAGATATAGGCTCCTTGAAGTCTTATTGGTTTCATTACATCTGGAGGAACAAAAAGCATGTCTCCTTTTCCAAGAAGTTTTTCTGCACCAGGTTGATCAATAATTACTCTTGAGTCTATTTGGCTTAAAACCTGAAATGCTGCTCTGCAAGGAATATTAGCTTTAATAAGTCCTGTAATAATATCAGCTGAGGGTCTTTGAACTGCTAACACTAAATGTATTCCTGTAGCTCTAGCAAGCTGAGCAATTCTAATAATACTTTTCTCCACTCCAGCAGGATCCCTAACCATAATATCGCTCAACTCATCTACAACAATCACAATGTATGGCATAACTTGAATTCCTGACTTTTCGTTATACCCCTCTATATTTCTTACCCTAGCTTGTTCAAATAATTTATATCTTCTTTCCACCTCGTCTACAGCCCATCTAAATACAGATGGTGCCTTATCCATATCAGTAACAACTGGGGTTAAAAGATGAGGAATTCCTTCATAATGAATAAGCTCTACTCTTTTAGGGTCAATAATAATAAACTTAACTTCTTGAGGAGTTGCTCTAAATAAGATTGAAAATAATACATTGTGAATAAATACAGATTTTCCAGATCCTGTGGTACCGGCTATTAAAAGGTGAGGCATTTTTCCAATGTCATAAGCCACAACTCTTCCACCAACATCCTCTCCAAGAACAACACCCAGCTTTGATTTCATATTCTTCATTGGATCCGAATTAATCAAAGACTTAAAGTAAACCATTGTCCTTTTTGAGTTAGGAACTTCGATTCCAATTAATGACTTTCCCGGAATAGGAGCTTCTATTCTAACCGATCCTGTTGGTGAAGCTAAGGCTAAAGCTAAATTACCCTGAAGACTAGATATTTTTGAAATATTAGTAACAGACCTTGGCTTTACTGCGTATTGAGTAACTGAGGATCCAACCTTTACATTGTCCATTTCTATATCAACATCAACCCCAAAAGACTTTAGTGTTTCTTTTATTATCTTTACCCTCTTATCGACATCAGATGTATCCCAAACTCTAGACTGTGGTTCAGCCAAAAGAGTATCTGGTGGAAAGTTCCAAATTCTATCAGAAGGCACCCTAGAAATTTCAAGTGGCGAAGCCAAAACCAAGGAATCCACAGTATTCCTAGCAGCATCAGTCTGAGGCTCAGACATGGATTGTATAACTTCAAACAACGGGGCCTGTTCAGGTTCTTCTTCTTTTTCCTTAGAAACTTTTCCCTTTTCATTGTTGAAATCTTCAAAACCAACAGACTCAACATTTAACTCCACTTCCTCTTCCCTTTCTTTCCTTTCATGATGAAGTAAGGAACTTATTTTATTTAAAAACCCAGAAATAAATTTATTTTCTCTAAAGAAGGAAAGGATGGACTCAAAAGAAATATTAAAAACCAATATTATTGAAGCTATCATTAAAGCTACTAAGATAATCCCAGCTCCAATACTTCCTAAACCTGTGGAAAGGATATTAGATAATTTATAACCAAACAAACCTCCTCCTCCTCCACTATTTGCAACATTAAGTGCATCTTCCTTTTCGACAAACAAGTGAAAGAGTGCAGATAAAGAAATTAAGGACAAAGATATACCTACCAACACTCTTATTTCCTTAAACTTTATATTAATCTTATCTACAAACAGTATTCCTACTCCTCCTAAGATAAATGGAACAATAATTGAAGCTTTTCCAAAACCTAATCTAAGAATATGCTGGATTTTAGAGTTAAAGTCGTAACCCGGAGCAAAAAAGGATATTAAGCTAATTACAGAAAGGGACAGAAATACCAAGGAGATTATTGACCTTGTAGTATCGGGCTTAATATTGAACCTAATCTTGAATTTTCTTTTTCTTCCTCTGGACATTAAGTCTATAATATCACGAAAATAGGCGGTGCAAAAGCAAGACTACAACCTATATTGTAATAAAGTGAACAATAACCATTGGTGTCATTGATGTTTCTCTTCTTAGGTAATCTACAATATCATTTTCCAATTTCTTTTTTATCTCGGTAACATCTCCTTTGTTTGCATTTAGTTTGTTTATTCTTTTTCCAATAAATTTCTTTGACTTTCCCATGAGTTCTTTTGAGTCTTTAACATAAATGAAACCACGAGTAATAATTTCAACCCTATCTATCAAGACACTACCCTTTCTTGTTACTGGAACTGCAACTACAAATACCCCATCATTACTTAACTGACTTCTGTCTTTTATTACAACTGGGTTTAACTCATCTATCTTGTTGCTGCCCATAAAAACAGGCTTAGTTTGAATATGAGACCCTTTCTTAGCAACTCCATAAGAAAACTCCACAGAATCACCTTCTAACAGCTCAAAAACCCTATTCTTAGGTATTCCTAGTTCCCTAAGAAGGTTTGTATACGCTCTCATTTTTGTAATAGTTCCTCCAATTGGAATATAGTATTTAGCATTTATGAGTCTTGTCATTCTTTCAATATCTCCTTTTACAGCATGACCAGAAACATGAAGATCATCTTGTATTTCACCGTAAATAACCTCTGCATTCCTTAAAGTTAAAGCGTCCATAACCTTTTCTACTGTAATATCCGCTCCTGGAGGATTAGGATCTCCAGAGAATATAACCATTGCGTTATCTTCAAGTGTAATTGACTCATGTTCTCCCCTGCTCAATCTACCTAAAGATGATTCTGGCTGACCATAACACCCAGCTATTAGGTAAACAAGATCTTCTTGAGGAATCTTTCTAGACATTTGCTCTTTAATAAAAAAATCATCTGGAAAAGGAAGATATCCAAGCCTTCTTGCCACTCCCATCATTTGCTCAATAGATCTACCACTAGCTACTAGCTTTCTTCCATATTTTTGAGTGGCACTCATTATTTGAAACATTCTTGAAATATTGGAAGACATTGTTGTTACTAAAATTTGTCTTTTTCCCGCTCTTCCAAAAAGTTCAGTAAAGGTATCTGTTAGAGTACTTTCTGATTTTGTGTGTCCTTCTGAAGTAACACCAAGACAGTCAGATAATAGGCACAGTACGCCTTCTCTACTTAATCTTTGCATTGTTTCAACATCAGCAGGTTTATCAAGAACTGGAGTTTCATCAAATTTATAATCAGCAATATGAAGGACAGTTCCTTCTGGAGTTTTAATAGCATAACCCATGGATTCTGGTATTGAGTGATTTATTCTAAATGCAGATATTTTAAAATTCCCTAAATCAACAGTACCAGATTCAGGAGTCATAAGATGATAACTAAATGTCTTTCCTATTTCTTTAAAAGAATTATCCTCAAGTTTCACTTTAAGGAATTCACCAACAAGTTTACTTGCATATATTGGGGTATTTGGAAGTTCTAGCAAAAGGTTTGGAACTGCACCTACATGGTCTTCATGACCATGAGTTATAAAAAGACCCTTAATTTTATGAGAATTTTCAATGAGATAGGTAAAATCAGGAATTAGAACATCAACCCCAGGCATATCAAATATATCTGGAAAGCCTATTCCACAATCAACAACAATAATGTCATCTTTGTATTCATAAACTGTTAAGTTCTTATTAACCTTATCAGTACCACCTATTGTTATAACCTTTAAAACAGGTTTAGATGCATTCTTGCTTTTTTGTGTGTTTAAAAATTGCACTGTTTAATTCTACAGACCTAGAATTAGTTGTCCATCTGGATCCTGTATATTAGTTCCTTTCTCTATATCACCACTTTCAATTAGCTTCTCCGCTTTTATTAGCATTTCGGGAATTTTCTTGAAATCTGCTTTAAACTCTTGAAGCACAGAGTAACTTCTTAACGCAGCAGCAGGGTGGTAAATAGGATAAATATAGTAATCTTTTATCCTCACCAAGTTGCCTCTGTCTCTGGATATTTTACCTTCTGGATAGAAGTAGTTCATAGCATATCTTCCAAGAGTAATAACTAAAACTGGGGATATTGTTTTAAGCTGAAGATCAAGGT
>JBAQUF010000017.1:0-1877 GCA_049297375.1 Patescibacteria group bacterium | reverse complement strand
CATCTACACAGTCCTCATCAAGTTTTATATATATCCCCTTATTTTTTATTTTTATCTCAAAGTTTATAAGTATTTCTTTAATTAATTCACATATATTTACTTGTTCTATGTTAAATACAACTTTATCTTGCTCAAATTTTGATATGTTTAGCATGTCGTTTATTAGATCTATCATTCTTTGGGTACCTTTTATTGCTTTTTGAAGGTAATCGTTTTGCTTTGCATTTAATCTTCCATTTTTTTGCTGTTCAAGCATCCAAAGATAACTTTTAATTATTGTCATTGGAGTTCTTAATTCATGGGATGCTACTGTTAAGAATTCATCCTTCATTTTGTTTAATACAATTAAGTTTTCATAAGCTTCATTTAGTTCATTTTTTGCTTCTTTTAGGTTTTTATAAAGTCTGGAATTTTCCAAAGCTATTCCTGCACTTTCAGAGAATTTTCTTAGCATTTCTCTTTCAAAATCATTAAGTTGATTTGTTGTTTTGGACATGGAAACTATTAATACTCCAATAGTTTTGTCTCTAACTGTAAGAGGAGTAGCTACATTTAGTTTTGTTTTTAAAAGTAGTTGAAGTTCTTTAGCATCATCAAATGTTATTGCAGGACCAAGAAGATCATATAGGTTTGGGGAAACATATTGTTTTTGATCTTTTATTGCCCTTATACAAAGGTTGTCTTCGTATCCTAGTGCAATTGATGAGCTTCTAAGGGATTCCTTTAATTTTTTAAGGGTTACTTCGTCTTTTATTGTTTGTGATATTGCTGTTTTAACTAGTTTTTGTTTTTGTTCATCAACAAGCCAAAGAATAGCCAGTTCATATCCTAAAGCCATGGGGATTATATCTGCTATTTTTTGAGACATTTCATCGAAATCATTTGTTCCAAGGATTATTTCAATAAGCTTATAAGTGGCATCAAGTGCTCTATTTTTATCTACAAGAGCTAGAAGTTCATTTTCTTTTAATTGGACAGTTTGTGTGTTTTCCATGGCAGTTATTTATTTAATTATATACATAAGTAGGTGGTTTATCAGTAAGGAAAAGTTGTGGTTGACTACGTAGAAGTTAATAAAGTATTAAATGTTAAAAAGAAAAATCCTCTACAGTTTGCTCAAAGAGGTTTTTTATTAAAAATAGATTTCCCTCGTTGTGTGTTGTTTATTTAGAATTTATTGCATTTAATTTTCAATGTCAACCTATTTACTATTAATAATTTAATAGTGCGTTGTTGCAGGGAGCGTTAAAAGTTTTTGGTGGGAAGGGTGGGGTTCGAACCCACGAAGGCATAAGCCAACGGTTTTACAGACCGCTCCATTTGACCACTTTGGTACCTTCCCAAGGATGCATAGGTAGGTGTAATACTTTGTATACTAATGTTAGGAAAAAAGACAACATATTTCTCTATAGAGATGGAAACTGCCAGTGAGAGTCCCTGTTATTGTAGGTGGCTGTGTTTTATGAGCAATACCTTTAAAAAGAAAAAAGAAGATTTTAAATGTGAAAACTGTGGATATGAAGTAAAAGGAAGTGGATATACTAACCACTGCCCTATTTGTTTATACAGTAAACACGTAGATATATTTCCTGGAGATAGATTGGAGAAATGCAAAGGATTAATGAAGCCAATTGGTGTTGATAAGAAAGATGGAAAATATATTCTTATTCATAAATGCATAAAGTGTGGAGTAGAAAAAAGAAATAAAGTATCTAAAGAAGATAGTTTTGATGAGATTATTAAATTAAGTTGAGATCTTAATACTATTCTTGTGTGCTGATATCAGATAAAAAGCTTTTAATTTCTTCATCTGAGGCGTATTTGTTTTCTAAGTAGTCAATTGTCTCAGAATAATCTATGTCTTGGTAGTATGAGAG
>JBAQUF010000016.1:0-11097 GCA_049297375.1 Patescibacteria group bacterium | reverse complement strand
ATTTATCTGTTTCTCCACAAAGCTCTAAATAGTACTCCTTTATTTCTTCTGCTAATTCCTTAGGCATTTGAGCTTGAAGAATAGCTGTCTTTATATTTTCAGAAGCTTTCATTAACTTTTCTTGATTATCTACATCTAAATCATCTAACTCTGTCAATATCTTCTTTTTAAGTGAGGTTGAGTTAATAAAATCAAAGTAAGCTTTAGCAGTCACAACAAAACCATCGGGAACAGGTATTCCTGCATTAGTCATTTCCCCTAAGTTAGCACCCTTTCCTCCAGCCAGTGGAATATCTGTTTTCCTAATATCTTTAAACCAAAGTATATGGGCAGTTTGTTTGTTCATATAAAAATAGTAACATTGAAAAAATTATGGAACAATACTCATTTCAAAAGAGGCTTGTAACTACTAAAGTGGAAGCGTAAATATAAATTTTGATCCTTTTGGCTTGTTATCCTCAATCCATATTTTTCCACCATGTGCCTCAACAACACCTTTTGCAATAACAAGTCCCAAACCAGTTCCTTTTTCTTTTATTTCATTGCGATTAGATGCCTGAAAAAACTTCTGAAAAAGGAGAGGTTTATCCTTGTCAACTATACCAACACCATTATCACTAACTTCAATCCTTACAAAACCACTATCCTTCTTTGATGTTACAGTAACAGAACTACCTTTTGAACTAAACTTAATAGCATTTGATAAGAGGTTATTTAACACTTGCTTTATTCTTTCTGGATCAAAGCTAAAATTAGGCAGCCTCCCTGAATTCGGACAAGAAAGAGTAACACCTTTAACTTGTGCAACAGGCTCAAAGTAGCTACACTGCTCCTTTAACACGTCATCAATAGATCCATAAGTTTTATTTATTTGGAATTTACCACCCTCCATTTTTGACACATCTAAAATATCTCCGACCATCTTGAGTAAACTCGAAGATGATATTTTTATTTGATTTAAAAGAGTGTGGATTTGTTCTGCATTAAGCGAATCCGTGCTTTTAATAAGAAGATCTGCAGCCCCTTGAATTACGGATAAGGGTGCTCTTAGTTCATGCACAAGCATTGGAAAGAAATCGTTTTGTTTTGCTTGTCGATCAGCTTGTGCATTTATCAAAGCTTCTTCGTACTTTTTAAGTTTTGTTAAATTTTTTGTTTTTGAAAAAAGAATAAACGAAGTAACAAGCAAAAGGACAGACTCTACTATTACTAAAATATTTAATATGTATACTTGCATTTAGGCAGCTTAAGCTTCGGTTACTCTTACTACAGATTCTTGTGTTTCTCCTAAAAATCCTGCTATCTTATTTGGAAGTTCAGAAGGAACAATATTGTATTTCATTAAGTAATCACTAGCCCCATATTCCATAGCTTTTGTTATGTTTTCATCACTTCCAAAGTTAGTTAGCATCACTATCTTAAATAACTTTGTTTCTTCCCTTTCTCTTAGTTCTTTTAATATATCCAAACCACTTGTGCCTGGGAGAACTATATCAAGAAGGATTAAATCAGGTTTTTCTAAAACTGCTTTTTCAACAGCAAGTGATCCATCAGACACATGAACAATATCATAACCTTTCATTTTTAGCGGAACGGAAAATATATTAAAAAACCCTTCGTCATCTTCAACAAATAATATTTTCTTAGGCATATGTAAATACTACAAAATGGAAGTTGATAAGTAAACAATATTTGCTTAGTTTAAGCAAACAAAAAGCTGGGTTATAAAGAAAGTTAATTCTTTATCCCAGCTTTATTGCCATCCTACCTTTGTTTTGACTCATCACTGTTGCTACTTTCTCTTCTTCTAAATACCAAGATATAACATTCAGGGATTTTGAAAAGTGTGGAATATCTAGTAAGAATAGACTTACTTAGTTTTTAGCTGCTGAATCAGTAATTTTATCAGGAGGAATCCCATAAAAATTAACCAAATCTAATGCAACTTGCATCCAAACAGGAGCAGATGTTTCTGCTGCATATATAGAAACCTTTGGTTCTTCAAACTTTACTATCATAGAAAAAACCTTAGAACCAGTCATAAAACCTACAAAGGTAGCATTTGTTCTATCGGGGGAATACTTTCCACCTTCTGGAATTTGAGCTGTTCCTGTTTTTCCAGAAACTCTGTAATCCTTAAGAATAAAGTACTTAGCTTCTCCTCCTTCTGCAGCTTTTTCAAGAAGATCTACCATTGTATCTGACGTTTCTTTTGACATCACCTGCCTAACAATCTTAACTGGAATATCTATTGATTCCTTTTCATCCACTAATTTAGATATTATCTTTGGTTGAAGAAGATAACCTCCATTTGCAATAGCATTAAACGCATTAAGAACTTGAAGAGGTGTCGCTGATAAACCTTGTCCAAAAGCAGCTGTTGCTGTATCTATATCTGTCCATTCTTTATAGTTTCTAAGTATTCCACTATCTTCTCCTTCAAGATCAATATTTGTTTTTGTGCCTATTCCAAAGTCAGAAAAGTATTTATATAACTTTTCTCTTCCAACTTGATGTCCCACCCAAGCTGCTCCAATGTTGTTTGATTTTTGAAGAAGTTCAATAATGTTCATTAAACCATAGTGTTTTCCATCCCAGTTATCTATTACATAATCAGAGTATCTAGTAGGTCCACTATCTTGGTATGTGGTCGTTGGGGTAACTATTCCTAAATCTATAGCTGCAGATATAGTTAAAGGCTTAATTACAGACCCAGGCTCGTAAGTATCTGATATGGATAAGTTCTTCCTTTCTATACTTTTTCTCCTTTGATCTTCCTTACTCTCATCTTCAGCAGTAAAGTCGGAAGGATAATATGTTGGATAGTTAGCCATGGCTAAAATTTCCCCAGTAAATGGATTCATAACAATAATACTTCCTGATACAGCATCATACTTTTCCACTGCTTCCTTTAATCTTTTTTCTACTATATATTGAACAGATCTATTTATTGTTAAAATCACATCTCTACCTTGCACGGGTTCTACTTTTTTATAGCTTCCCATAAGAATAGGGAGCCCTACAGCATCCGTTTCTTCAAGAAGTTTTCCAGATCTCCCTTTTAAATCATTATTTAGACTTCCTTCTATTCCATAGTACCCAGTCTTTTCTCCCTTATCATTGCTGGCCACAAAACCTAGTATATGACTTGCAAGGGAACCTTCTGGATAATACCTAATAGGCATATCATCAAAGCCAATTCCTTCAATATTTCTTTTTTCAATTTCTTCCTTTTCTATTGGCGTAAGCTCTTTTTGAAGAGGAACCCACATTAAATTTAAAGAAAGGGACTTATACATTTCATCAAAGTACCTTTTCTTCATATCTTCTCTAGCTTCTTTATCACCTCCACCACTAGAGATCTCAAACGCAGTATCTTCCTTGTATCTTAAGTTAGTCATGATATCAGCTAAGTCGTTTGCTATTTGATATGGATCTTTTATCTTCTTAGGCTCTCCAAACATAAGATAATAAGTTTGAGTCCCAGCAAGAACGTATCCATCAGAACTTAAAATATCTCCTCTTTTTGCAGAAATTATTGTTTGATCCCAATATTGATCTTGAGCTAAAGCTAAGTATCTTTCATGATTTAAAACTTGAATATTAAAGAGTCTCACAATGATCAAAAGAAAAGAAGAAACAAAACATACAAAAATTGTATTAGTTCTCCAATCCTCAAGAGTTAACTTCTTTCTTCTTCTTGGAACCATACTTTAATTGTACAAAAATGTTTAGAGAGGTGAAACTTTAGAACACAACTATTTTTACTTTAAAACAGCAACTTGAACAGGAGCATTTGGATCTATGGATAAAAGTCTTTCAGACATGTCAACAAAACCTGAATCTCTAGCTTTCTTTTCAACAAGATCTATTGAAGAAAGAGCAGAATTTTTAAAACTAAGTCTTGATACTTCTTTCTCAAGCTGTTTTCTAGTATTAATAGCTTCTTCTAACTCACTATTTTTTACAGCTAAACTACTGCATAAATACAACTTGCAAATAACACTAGATACAAACATGAAAGTTGTAAGTATAAAACTTAATTTAAATATATTTTTCTTTTGTTTAAACATGTTATTTTATCTTTTCAAAAACTCTAAGCTTTGCACTCCTGCTTCTAGGATTAAAATCTAACTCCTCATAAGAAGCAGTTATTGGCTTTTCAAGCACTTCCTTTACACTGGACCGCGCACTTCGACCAAAATCCTTGGTCACTTTGTCTTCCAATGAATGGAAGGTGATCAGTACGATCACACTACCAGGCAGCAACAAGCGCGCGGCCCGAGGCAGTGATTTTTCCAGGTTAGTTATCTCATCGTTTACTGCGATTCGAAGTGCCTGGAAGGTTCGTGTGGCAGGATGAATCCTACCTCGTTCATAACCTGGAGAAGATGCAGACTTTAGTATTTCAGCAAGCTCTGCTGTGGTCCGAATTTTCTTCAAATTACGAGCTTTGACAATAGCTCTTGCAAACTTCCTTGCCATTCTCTCATCTGAGTAGCTAAATATGAGGTTGGAAAGCTCTTTTTCACCAAGAGAGTTAACTAAATCTTCAGCAGTTACTCCTAAACTTTTATCTAATCTCATATCTAAGGACTCATCTTTCTGAAAGCTTAGTCCAAAACCCCCACTGTCTAGTTCAAAGGAGCTGTAACCAAGATCATAGAGAATTCCCTGTACCTCACCAAAATCATTGTTGTTTGCAATTTCTTCTATATTTTTAAAGTTCCCCAATACTCCAATAAAATTTTGACTCAAATTTTCTCTTTCAATTCTTTCTTTTGCTCTTTCTAAAGCTTCTTCATTTATTTCAATTCCTAAGACCTTTCCATCTGCTTTTAATATCTCTAATGCATGTCCAGCGTCTCCAAGGGTTGCATCTATATACTTTCCACCTTTTTTTACCTTAAGACTTTCTATTGCTTCTTTTAAAAGAACAGGCTCGTGGTAGATCATATTTATCCTAAGCAGACATATCTTGTGAAATTTTCTCTAGTCTTTCTTTCCAATTACTTAAATCCCATATTTCTATGTGGTCTCCTGCTCCAATTACTGCAGTTTTCTTATCAATATCTGCGTATTCTTTTAAACTATTTGGTAAAACTACTCTTCCTTGCGTATCTATTGTTGATTCAACGGCACCAGCATACATGTATCTCTTAAGATCTCTTGTCTTTGAGTCACTTATTGGGTTTTCAACCTGCTTATTTGCTTCTGCTACCCAGTCTTCTTTATCATAAACAAAAATACACTTCTCAAACCCCCTAGAGAGGATAAGTTCATCCCCCCGTACTTGCTCCCGAAGTTTCTTGGGCAGAGCTAATCTAGATCCTTCGGTAATATTTGGTTGGTATTCCCCAAGAAACATTCTCATATTCTTTCTTTCACCATCTTTCACCAGAATATATCCAGTTTCCACCATTTGGTATCCATTGTCAATACAAATAAAACCCGAAATATTGAAGATGATAAATAATTTTGTATACTTATTATCTGCAACTAACAAAATAACTAATAAAAGGAGAGTGATGGGAAAGTTAAAAAGAGCTTTTGATCCCATGAGACCTTGGGAAAGAAAGGTTAAACCTTGGGTAATAGATCTACAAAATCCTTTTGATATGAGAGCTGCCCAAGAAATGGTAAAAAACAACATTATTAAAGGCGTGACTATATCAAGTGGAATAGTAGGTCCGTTTTACTTAGAGAAGGATGCTAAAGAAGCAATAGTTGTCATTAATGCCAGAGCTTGCCAGTTGAGAACTTTTGATAAAAGAAAAACTAAAGCTCCAACACTTGAGCAATTTCTAGAGAAACGTAGAAACAAAACTGGGAGTTAGTTGATAAAAATCATTAACTCCCAAATTTTAATTTACTTAAATAAATTAGTTAAATCTTAGAAAGAACATCTTCAATCCTTACTCTTTCTTGATTTGTAGTATCTCTATCCCTTATAGTAACTGTTTCGTCCTCAAGTGTTTGGTAATCAATGGTAATACAATATGGTGTCCCTATTTCATCTTGAGCAAAATATCTTTTGCCAATGTTACCTCTATCATCCCAATCTACAGAAAATCCCCTACCTTGAATCATTTCATAAACTTCTCTTGCTTTCTTAACAAGATCTTCTTTGTTTTTAACAAGTGGAAATACTGCAACTCTATAAGGAGATACTAGTTTATTAAGTTTTAATACTACTCTATCTTTTTCTTCTGTATAACCATTGGTAAGAAGGGCTAAAAAGATTCTAGAAGATCCAAATGTTGGTTCTATTACATGGGGAACACACTTTTCTCCACTTTCAGGATCAGTAAATCTTAAATCTACACCAGACTTTTCCATATGGTTTTTTAAGTCAAAATCAGTTCTGTAAGCAATACCAAACATCTCTTTAAAACCAACAGCAAATTCAAAATCCAGATCCTCTGTCTTTGTTGAATAGTGGGCTCTTTCTTTATCAGTGTGAACTCTCCATTTAAGCTTTTCTTCTGAAATACCTAAAGACACAATCCATTTCTTCATTTCTACTTTCCAGTATTCAAATAAATCTTCCCATTTTTGCTTATCAGGATTAAAAAAGTATTCAAACTCCATTAAGGTAAATTCAAGAGTTCTAAAGATAAAGTTACCTTTTGTAATTTCATTTCTAAACACTTTACCAACTTGCCCAAGTCCAAATGGTATTCTACATCTTAAAGAATCAGTAACATTTTTAAAATTAACAAACATTCCTTGAGCAAGTTCTCCTCTTAAGTAAGTTAATGATTTGTTTTCAGGAACAATACCTATGTGAGTTTCAAAAAGATTATTAAATTTTCTAGGCTTAGTCCAATCAAATTCTCCGCATTCTGGACAAGGTATCTTATTTTCATTTATTATTTTTTCTAACTCTTCAACAGGTAATCCTTCGACCTTATCAAAACTACCCTTCTTTTCTAAATAAGCCTCAATCATCTTTTCAGCCCCTGTTCTACTCTTACATCTCTTGCAGTCAATTAATACTTCATTAAAGTTAGTGGTATGTCCCGATGCTACCCAAACATCAGATGCCATAAAAATTGCGGTATCCAACCCATACATATTCGATCTTTTAGTAATAAAGTTATCCCACCAAAGATTTTGAATATTTCTCATCATCAAAGCTCCTAGTGGCCCATAATCATAAGTATTGGCAAGACCCCCATATATTTCTGATCCGGGGAAAATAAAGCCTCTTCTCTTGCATAAAGCAACTATTTTTTGTTGTAGATTCTCAGTTTCTTTCATAAAAGAAGTATATCAAATCATTAATCCAATCTCTAAGCTTTTAAACTTACTTTCAAGCTTCCTACCTATATACACTTTAAGTATTTTATCTATTTCTTTATCTACTTTCTGTGATTCTTTGGTTAACTTACCATTAAAAATATTTAAAAATTCCATTGCAGCATCCTTTGATACTTCAATTCCATATTTCGCACAGTTTTCACACTCAAAGCTTCCATTTTCTATATTAAATAAGTATCTTTTCCAACTATCATTCAAGGTTCTTTCACAACGTCTGCACTTATCCAATGTTAGTTGGTATCCAAGAATTTTCATAAGATTTAACTCAAAATAACTAATAATAAGTTCTCCAGAGTATTTACTCTTATCAATAGATCTTAAACTTTTTAAAGCCAAATTAAATATATCTTCAACTTTTTCATTTTCTTCTATAGATTTATGAATAAGCTCAACAATATAGTAAGCTTTAGTAGATTTTTTTAGATCTTTCTTGAGGTTTCTAAAAGATTCAATGGTTTTAACTTCTTCTATACTTCTCATACCACCTATATCTTCATGGATACTAACTGAAACTAGATTCAGAGTATCTAAGTTTCCGGCTCTTTTTGAACTTATCTTTCTGACTCCCCTAGCAATAGCTGTAGTTTTTCCATAATCTTTAGTTAACAATGTAAATATCTTATCGCTATCTTTGTATTTAATATTTTTTAAAACAATGGCTTGAGTATTGTATTTTTTCATAATTTATTTATAAGTTAAATTTATCTTCATAACCAAATTACCCCGCATTAAGCGGGGTAATTAACTAGTCAATAGATAATTAATGCAATTTACAAATCTATGCTAACTTTTGTATCTTTGTCTAATTCTATTTCTTTCTTCGTATTCCCATAAATAATTATGTACTTTTCTTTGCTTGTTCCACCCTGCTTTTGAATACTTAAATTATAGACTGTATCTATCTTAACATCAGCAGGAAGATAGTACTTAAAGGTTATTTCTTTAGACTCTCCCGGGCCTAGTTCTAGATACCCACTGTACCATACTTTATTTCTTTCTTGGTCTGTAAGGTTAAGTGTAGTGTCTTCGGAGCCTTCAACAGATACTAATTCAGATCCTACAGGAACATAGACTCTTACCCAATCCCTAAATCTTTTAACAAGAGCAATGTAGTCATCACTTGGCTGAGTATATGTGTACTTAATCTTTACTGTATCCATCCATTTATTGTTGCTTTTTTCAAGAGTGTGAGTTACTTCTTTTGATGTAAACCAATTAGTTTTATCCCCTCCAAGGTTAGTAGATATTACAGCTAAATAGTCTTCATCAACTTGTTCTGTAATTCTTCCCCCAAATCCATAGCTATCTACTAAAGCTTGAGCTTCTACATCAAATACATAGACTTGAATGTGCTTTCTTGCTGCCAAGTTTGCTCCCTTTTCTAGTAACTTAGGCCATATACTGCTGTCAGACTCAAACACATTAATAAGCATTCCTTGCATTAAATCACCAAGCACTTTTTTTCTGTTTGCTTGTTCAGCCAAAGCAAGAGAAGCTATATTTTCAAGCTCTAAAACAACATTATCCTTTGTGTAAGTTACACCATTTACAGTAACAGGTCCTGTAATATCTAAAAGCTCTTGAATTACAAAGGTATCAATTGCAAATATCCCATCAATGGTTTTTATTTCATAAGGATTGTATCTCCCAGCCATGTTATAGAATTGCATAAACTGATCCATAGATGTCACAAAATCTGGAGAAGCATTCATATCCCTAACAAACCATCTTTCTATCTTTAAAAGCTTCATATATGCTGCAGGAGCATCAGGAAAGTCATAACCAGCATCATCTAAGGGCTGTAAAGCCAAATCAATGCTGTACATATCTTTTGATGTAAAATCTGAGTCAAGAAGCCCGTTTGTTATCTTAAACGTTGCATAATTAGTCATAAACCCTCCAGTAGGTCTTATCTCTTTATCATTTTGCATAATAATCATATATCTTTTGGTGGGGGTTCCTACAGCCAATACTTTTGGAATGATTGTTAAGGCTTTCTTTATATCTGGAGCATAGTCATCTGCCTTTGATAAAGTGTTTTTAAGAAACTCAACATTTGATCTAACCGCAAATTTTCCAATCTTCTTTGGATATTTTTCTACATTTATTGGTTTGAGTTCATCACCTATTTTTGCAACTTTTTCAATAACACCATCCATTTGATCAGCCACTTGCGGCATTACAGAAATCCAGCCTTGGAATGCTTCCATCAATCCTTCTGCTTTAGCAAGTTCTTGATCAGGAGATACTTTTAATCCTGCTGCAGATGCAAAAGGAGTAATAATTACTGACGTTTCTCTTAAAGCGTCTATTGCATACACCCCTGCATTAATAAATCTATCCACATCTGAATAAAATTCATTTGCTTTGAATAACTTAAGATCTTTAGCCCATCCAAATTTCTTTTCCTTTTCACCTCTTAAGTTATTTAAGTCCTTTTCTGTGTTATCAAGCTCAGTATTTAGTGCAACAAGATCCCTGTTTTGCATTGATTCGCTAATTTTTGCAAAGTCAGTTTTTAATACCTTTGCCGTTGAATAAACTGCTAAAGCAGGCTTAGCTACTACAAGATAAAGGACCAAAATCAAAGCAGCAACAATCCCTAGGGCTGCAACCCCAGCTTTTTTAGCTTTTTTCATATTTTTTTTATTCTCCATTTTTGGAAATTTAATTTTAGGCAGTTTAGATAAATTTGGTTGTACTTGTTGTGTATTTAGTTCAGTTTCAGCAGGAGTGCTGTTACCAAGACTGCTAATACTAGTAGTTGAGTTATCACTAAAATTATTACTACTAGAGTCCTTTATTTTTCTACTAATTTTTCCATTGCTAGGAGATTTAGATCCCCAAAATCTTGTATTTGCCATTAGAAAGCTCCTTTTCCTGTAATAACTACATACGGTGTCTTAAGAATTAAAATTATATCGTAAATAAGAGATCTTTTCCTTGCATAAGTAGCATCAAGCTTAACTCTATCTGGGAATCCTATTTCTGATCTGCCGCTTACCTGCCACAAACCTGTTATTCCTGGCTTTACACTAAATACAGTATCTAACAAAGCCTTTGCTTCTGGATATTTTTCCCCTTGTTCTTCAACCTCAGAAAAAAAGTAGGCTCTAGGACCTACTATACTCATATCTCCTTTTAAAACATTAAAAAACTGTGGAAGTTCATCAATACTATACTTTCTAACAAACTTTGCCCCTGGTAAAAATCTTGGATCTTCATCCGGATCTATTTTATAGTTATTTTCTACATATTTTTTATATAATGCTGGTTCATTTAACATGAAGTTATGAGCATTAGGGATCATAGATCTAAATTTGAGAAATTTAAATGGCTCCCTATTCTTACCTACTCTGTTTGGAATATCAGCAAACACTCCCCCAGATGGAGAAACTATTTTTACCCATAAAGCAGCAAGGATCATTATAGGTGAAAATAAGATAATACCAACCAAAGCACCAAATATATCTAATATTCTTTTTCCAAACTCGTATGAATCAAATTTCATAATCATTTATTAGTATACAACAACTTATATTTAGTTTTCCAAGTCGCTGGAGTTGCTGGAGACTATGCTCATAATTCTATCAGAGAATACTTCTTTTCTAAAATCTAATGCTCTTTTTATGCAATCTTCAGATCTATATTTACTAAGATTAAATTCCTTTAATACTTCTGACAGTGAGTCAGATGTTTGCTCTTCAAAGAAAGTTCCTGTTACACCATCAAGTACAGTTTCTAACACTCCTCCAGATTTATAGGCTATTACAG
>JBAQUF010000015.1:0-6474 GCA_049297375.1 Patescibacteria group bacterium | reverse complement strand
AATTATTACGTTAAGGGCTTCGCAAAGATCATCGATAAATGTAGGGCATATTGAATTATCTATAAACAAAGGGTACATTGTATCCGAGTCGTACATCTGAAGGAAAAGTCTTGCAAAATCAGTTTTTGGATTGTATTTAGCTCTGTAGGGGTAAGCGATTCTTACTATTGCGTATCTGTCCAGCGACTTTCTAACAATGTTTTCAGCCTGCAACTTTGTGTATCCATACCAGCTTAGATTTTCTAGATTTTCAGATGGAACTGATTCTTCATCGTAGTATTCATCTTTTCTCTTTGTTCCTGGAAAAACTAAATCCGTGCTAATATGTAAAAAGAACGTACTGTCTCTTTTTGCTATCTCCACTAAGTTTTGTGTTCCCTCTACATTAATTTTCCAAGTTGCACCTTCTTTATCTCCCCTTTCTAACTCTGCCTTTTTAGGATCAGTAAAAGCAGCAAAATGTATTATTGACTCCGGCTTATTTCTTCTAATATAAGATTTTACGTCTTTAAGGTTTGTAATATTTAGTTCAATTTCGGTTGGATTGAATATGACTAGATCTTTAGGTGCTAACTCCATGAACCTGGAGCCCACCAAACCTGAAGATCCTGTAGCCAATACTTTCATAGTGTGTATTTCTCCGGAAATAGTTGTCTTAAGGTTGGGTTATTTTTGTCCCTATCAGAAATTATTGGATTTAAAATGGGGTACTTTATATTTACATCAGGATCGTTCCAAAGAAGTCCCTTTTGTTCAAGTTGATCGTACTCCTTATCCATCAGGTACATGAATTCTAAAGGAGTTTCTCCGGTTGATAGAACTGCAACTCCCATGCCCTCATCTTTAAATATAGTCATTTGTTCTTTTTCTCCTGTTTCAAATACTTCATACTTTCCAAAAGTTTTTGATTCGGGTCTAATATCTACTACCGCAATAAAACCCTTTCCGTGTATTGGGTATATAAGTTTGGCAGCTGTTTCAGAATGTATTCCTCTCAAAACTTTAGGATTTGAAATCGCGTAATTCCATGTTTTAATATGAAATTCTTTTCCGATTTCTTTTTCTAAAGTGCTTAGCTTAAGCGCCTCACGGAAGTATCCCCTGAAGTCTTCGAATGGTGCTTTGCGAATTAGCAACAATCCATCAATAGAGGTTTTTTCTATATTGCTTTCAGAGTAGTTAGTATCATTCTTCATATAATGTTATTCTTCCCCAGGCTTATCTAAGAATAACCATTCTTTATGGTTCATAGTCCATTCCACTGTCTTTTTTAATCTATCCTCAAAAGGTTTTTTGAAATTCCACCCTAACTCATGCAACTTTAAGCCATCCAAAGCATACCTTAAATCGTGTCCTGGTCTGCTGCTGTGAAAGTCTACAAGGTCGTATTTTAATTTCATGCCCATCATACCTGCCACCATTTGGGCAAACTCTAAGTTATTAATCTCTTCCTGACCTCTAATATTATACTTATCGCCATTAGTAGTTTGATTATTTATTAAGAACAGTACAGCATCTGATATATCTCTAGCGTGAATGTAGAATCTAGAACCAGGTTTTGTTTTAGTTTTGTCTGTGTGTATTAATACTTTTTCCCCTCGTAATATTTTCTTCATTGTTTTTGGTAAAAATTTTTCTGGATGTTGTCTTTCACCTATAGCGTTCATACAGTGCGTAATAACGATTGGAAGCTTGTACGTGTTTTCATATGCTATACATAGTTCTTCTCCTCCAGCTTTTGTTGCTGAATAAGGGTTACTAGCTTTATATCTGTCCCACTCCTTATAATCTACTCCTTCAGGTGCTGGTCCAAACACTTCATCAGTGGAAAAGTAAATAAATTTCTGTAAGCCCTTTAATCCTCTGGCGTAGTCAAGTATATTGGCAGTACCTACCACATTATCCATCACAAATTCCATTGGAAATGTGATGGATCTATCTACATGACTGCTTGCAGCAAGGTGAGCTATGTAATCTATCTGTCCAATAAAATTAATAGTAAAGTCATTCAATGGCGATTTAAGATCATGCCATACATCCTTAATTCTAGTTTTAAATGTATTCCATTCGTCCATGGAAGCTAATCTGTTATATGTTCCAGATGTGTCTAATCTATCTAGTGTAATAATGTCCCAGTTTGTGTTTTTTAGTATGTGTTCTACAAAATGGGAGCCAATAAACCCATGTGCTCCAGTGACTAATATTCTCTTTGGCATTATTGAACCTCCTTGCGAAATATTTATAATGGTGTAATTATAGCATAGGATAAGATCTTAATTATGAAAAAGGTATCAATCTTAATATCAAATACAAGTACGTGTGACGTATTGCGGTTATGTCTACAAAACCTAGAAAAGATAAAAAAAGAAGAGTACCCAGAATTAGAAGTTATTGTAGCTGATAATTCTTCTAGAGATGGTTCTGTATGCATGATGAAAGTAGAATTTCCATGGGTAAAAATAATTGTAATTCCTAATAACGGTTTGGCAGCTAGCTTAAATTTTGCCTTAAAGGTAGCCGTGGGGGACTATTATTTGTACTTAGGGACAGATGGATTTCCAAAAGAAGGGACAGTGAAAGGTTTGGTCAAATATTTTGAAGATCCCAAAAATTTCAAGGTTGGCGCTGCTGCTGTTAAACTGTTGCTGAGAAATGGTAAACAGGATATGGATGGTCACAGAGGTCTTGTAACGCCTTGGACATCTTTTACTCATTTCACAAAACTAGAAAAATTATTTCCCAAAAGTAAATTGTTTAATGGTTATTTTCTAACTTACAAAAATCTTAATGAAGAACATGAAATAGATACGTGCATTACTCACTTCTTTTTTGTGAGAAAGGAAATCCAAAATCAAGTAGGTACTTGGGACGAGGACTTTGTGGTTTATGGAGAGGACTTGGACATGTGCTATAGAATTAAGAAAATGGGGTGGAAGATAATGTATTTACCGCAATTTGCAGCAGAACATTGGAAAGGTGTGTCCGTTGGTAGAAAGGAAACCTTAGATGTTAAAACTGCTGATGTGAATGTTGAGCTTAGGGGCGTTGACTATACAAAAGGTGAGCTTAGAATTCAAATGAGAATCCTTTCTACTAAAGCAATGAGTCTTTTCTATAATAAACATTTAAGGAAAAAGTACCCATTTTTTATTACATGGTTTGTTATGATAACAATAAAAATAATGACTGTTTTGAGGATAGAAGCTCAAAAAAGAACAAATAAGAAAATGGGTATAAAATAGTATTGTGATTGGCAGCAAAAAATATACTATTGGAATAGACGCTCGTTTCTACGGTGAAGCTGGTCCTGGCAGATACACTAAAAATATTGTTACTCACTTAGAAAAAATAGATCATAGAAACAAATATTATATCTTCTTAAAGAAAAAAGGATTTGACTTATATAACCCAACTAATTCAAACTTCACTAAAGTTCTTGCAGAATATAACTGGTACTCTTTTGGAGAACAGCTTGGATTTCTTTTTAAAGTACTAAAATACAAACTAGATTTATTTTATGTACCTCACTTCAACATTCCCATTCTATATCCAAAAAAGATAGTAACAGCTATACCAGATTTAATAATGCACTCATTTAGCACAGAAAAGGGAACTACTTTGTGGAAGCCTTATTATAGAGTGAAGAAATTTGTTTATAAAATAGTATTTTGGTGGGCGATAGTAAGATCAAGAAAAGTGATAGTCCCAGCAAATATTGTATTGGAAGATTTTCTTAAATATTATCCAAACATACCTAAAGATAAATATGTAATTGCAGAAGAAGGAATAGACCCAGATCTTAAAAGTGTAGATACATCAAATAGTGAAGAGGTATTAGATAAGTATGGAATCAAAAAGCCATTTATTCTTTATCTTAGTAGTATGTATGAACATAAGAATGTTCCTAGGCTTATCGAAGCTTTTAAAATTCTTATCAACAAATATGGTTATACTGGTCAGCTAGCTTTAGTAGGTAAAAAAGACAAATTCTCTAAAGAAATAGGGGAGAAAATATCAAACACGGGTTTAAGCAATAAGATAATTCTTCCCGGTCTTCAAAGTTATGTTGATGATAAAGATGCTTGTTGTTTAAGGAAAGAGTCAAGTGTATACGTATTCCCTTCCCTTAAAGAAGGGTTTTCATTAACTCCTATGGAAGCTCAGTATTTTGGGAAACCTTGTGTAATATCAGATATACCTATTCATAAGGAAGTATACGGAGATTCTGTACTTTACTTTAATCCTTTAAGTACTGATGATATAGCTGAGAAAATGAATAAAATACTACATGATAGGGACTTACAGCAGGAATTAATAGACAAAGGCTATAAACTAACTGAAAAATATAGTTGGGATAAAACTGCAGAAGTTACTTTAACTGTTTTTAATAACACCCTGAAAAACACCCAAAGTTTTTAAAGCTGTATTTTCCCATGTAAACCTTTCAGATCTTTCTTTAGCTTTTCTTATTCTGTCCATTCCATATTCATTCTCCAATATACTTACTATACCATTCTTTATGCTATTCCTATCTTTTGGGTCTACATAAATAGGTAGATCTCCACCAACTTCCTTGAAAGCTGGGATATTTGAGACTACGCATGGAACTTCACACCCCATTGCTTCAAGAAGTGGAAGTCCAAAACCTTCTTCAAAAGAACAATTGATAAAACCACTTGATCCCGAGAAAAGAATTGGTAGATCTTTATCGGAAACTCTTCCTATAAACTTAACATTGTTTTCAACTTCAAACTTTCTTGGAGACTCTAATGATTCTTCACAGTCCCACCCTTCTTTTCCTGCAATAAGAAGCTTAGTGTCTTGAGATATCTTCTTTTCCCTTAATGCTAAGCTAAATCCTTCTATCATTCCTGGGATGTTCTTTCTTGGTTGTATGGTAGATACAAAAAGAAGATAAGGATCACATCCAATCCCAAATTTGTTTCTTATAATATTTACTTCTTCCTCACTCCTTTTATAAAATCTGCTTCCAACACCTTCGTTTACTATTTCAATATCACTTTCTTTTCTCCAACCTCTCTTAAGTATTTCATCTTTTGTAGCTTTTGTTGGAACAATTATTTTACTTGACTGTTTAACAGCATACTTAACAGGTCTATCTATTTTTAATCTAACTAAAGGATTTTTGTATCCTGATGTAAATTTGTACTCTAGACCGTGAATCATGGTAACAAACTTAGTTTTCTTATTTCTTATCATAGGAATTGTATGAACTGGAGTAAAAAAAATATCAACAGGACTTTTAATTAACTCCAAGGCTAATCCTAATTGTGTCCACAGTACTGGTGTGTTTATCACTTTGTATTTAAAATTTGGATTACTTGATGTTAATTCCTTAAAGTAGCCTTCTTTTGGTTGGTCATTAAAGAAGATAGTATAGTTGTTTTCTTTATCTATTTCACTTAGGGTTTTATACAGATTGTAGGTGTACTTTTCAGGTCCGGCAGGGCTTTCTATTAATAGTTTTTGTCCATTTAGTCCTATTTTCATTACTTTTATATTATAACCTAACTTTAAGAGCCTTTTAAAAGGTATAATACTTCTAATGAAAGTAGCTATAGTATGTGATGACTTAATACAATTTGGTGGATCTGAAAGAATAGTGGAAGCTTTATCTGATATGTTTCCAGAAGCTCCTATTTACACAAGCATTGCTTCAAAAGAATGGATTAATAAATTTAAAGATAAAGAAAGGGTAGTAGTAACATCTTTTCTTCAAAAGTTTCCTTTGGCAGTAAAAATAAATAGGTACTACTCTCCGTTTCTTCTTCATGTATTAGCATTTGAAAGTTTTGATTTTTCGAAATTTGATTTAGTTATATCTTCTTCGTCTAGGTACGCACATTTCATAATTACAAAACCTACTACAAAACATATTTGCTACATGCATTCTCCAGGTAGAATGATTTGGGAATCTCATGACTACTTTGAAAATGAAAATTATGGAATACTTAAACCTATTAAAAAGCTTGCAAATCCATTTCTTAAGCTACCTCTTCTTTACTTAAGAATTGCAGATTTTACTGTTTCAAAAAAAGTAGATAAATTTGTTGCAAATTCCAAAGTTACTCAAAAAAGAATTAAAAAATATTATGGTAGAGATTCTCAGGTAGTTAATCCTTTTGTAGATGTAGATAAATTTAGTGACTTAGAAGATATAAAAAACAATACCTTTAAAACTGAGGATTATTTTTTAGTAGTAACTAGATTGTCTTCGTGGAAGAAAGTAGATATTGCAATTGAGACGTGCACTTTTCTTAACTTAAAACTAAAAATTATTGGAGATGGGCCAGATAAGAACAGACTTAAGAGTCTTTGCAAATCTAAAGATACAGAATTTCTTGGTTATCTTAACGATAAAGAAAAAATAAATATAATGAGAAGATGTAAAGCCGTGATAGTTACTCAAAAAGAAGATTTTGGAATAGTTCCCCTTGAAGCAATGCTTTGTGG
>JBAQUF010000014.1:0-3539 GCA_049297375.1 Patescibacteria group bacterium | reverse complement strand
CTATCTTTCTGGGTGTACTGGAACTCTATTGAACCACGTAGACAGGAAGAAAAAGCCAAACTAGCCTTTGATAAAAAGAGTTATAACGCTCTTGAATCAATGGTTTTTGGGGAAGCCTACGAGGTTTATAAAACTGTCTTTAAAAACCGCAATCCCAAAGCGCCTGCCGAAAGATTGCTGACTATCTTATGTGCCATGATATCTCTGGAAGAGATATCTGGTGTTAAGGAAGGTTTGACAATTGTAAAAACAATTGACCTTCTACATACCATGAGAGATAAGTCGTTTCCTAACTCTAATTGTGTAGAGTTAAAGGAGGGTCAAGGTAACATCACATTGCAGGTAGGCTCTTACTCAGTTTCTAGAAGCCTCTCTGCAGATAATGCCCTTGGTTCAGGTGCTCATCTTACCGTGTATCCAGCACCTAGTTATAAAGTTAAGTAAATATTACATCGAGCCGCCACTCGATTAAACATTTCGGACCATTGTTGTTTAAACACACTTTGGTCCGTTTTTTCTGCATATATATATCTTATAGTATTGACAGAATGATGATTCGGTGTTACAATCACTGTATTAAACATTGAGAAGGAGAAGAAATGAAGGAAATAGTAAAAGAGTTTACAGATCTTGGGACAGAGGCGAAGTTTTTGTTAGGCTTCTGCCTTATAGGATTTGCCTACTTTCTTTATTTGGTTTCAGGCGGTACATGGTTTATTTGGGTGTCCGTCTTTTTCGGTGGTTTGGGGATACTTGTTTTTATCCTGACACGGGATAACAAATAAAGTGATCTACGGATTTGATATCAAAATCAAGTCCGTATTTTTTTATTCTCTCTACACACCCAAATAAAACCCGTAGACAATCTATTGACTATTCTAGTACAATAGTTAAGTCATGAAAGATGCTTTATCTCACATCATAGTTAGAGGTGCTAGACAACATAATTTAAAAAACGTTGATTTAGATATTCCTAAAAACAAAATGGTTGTTTTTACTGGAGTATCTGGATCAGGAAAATCATCCCTTGCAATGGATACTATTTATGCAGAGGGACAAAGAAGATATGTTGAAAGCTTATCTGCTTATGCTAGACAATTTCTTGGAGTAATGGATAAACCAGATGTAGAAAAGATAGAAGGTTTATCTCCAGCTATTGCAATAGACCAGAAAACCACATCTAAAAATCCTAGATCTACTGTTGGAACAATAACAGAAATATATGATTTCTTAAGACTTCTTTTTGCAAGAGTAGGTCATCCTCATTGTCCTAATTGTGGAAGAGAAATACAAAGACAGTCATCAGAAGAAATAACCCAAAAAATAATAGAACTAGTATCTCAAGAATCAGATTTTAAAACAGAAAGAGGAGTAAGATTTTTTATCTTTTCTCCAATAATTAAAGATAGAAAAGGAGAATATTCAGCTTTATTTGAAAATCTTAAAAAGCAAGGAATAATTAGAGCAAGAGTTGATGGAGACATTAGAGAATTGAGCGAAGACTTCCAATTAATTAAAACAAATAAACACTCAATAGATGGTTTAGTTTCAAGATATGTTTTAAGCAGTAAGAAACTAAAGAATGAAAAAGATAAAAAAGAAACTGAAAGCTTAATATTTCAATCTGTGGAAACTGCACTAAGGTTAAGCAATGGGGGTGTAATAGTAACAATAGTTAAAGATAAAACATTTGATTTTAATGAGAAACCTAAAAACTTTGAAGATCACTTATTCTCAGAAAACTTTGCATGTCCTGTTTGTAATATATCTCTTCCTGATATAGAACCTAGAACATTTTCATTTAACTCTCCTCATGGAGCTTGTCTTGGTTGTGATGGGATAGGAACACAATTAAGAGTAGAAGAGCAGCTTGTGATTAATCCAAGGCTTTCTGTAAATGAAGGAGGTGTTCTTCCTTGGACTAAGCTCTTTGAGCATACTAGCTGGACAGGTAAAGTAGTTGAAGCAGTATCAAAAGAATACGGAATATCTTTAGACACTCCTATTGGAGAATTAAAAAAAGAACATAAGGATATTTTAATGTATGGAGTTAAAGGAAAAAGATTTAAGGTAACTTACAGAGGTCAAGATGGGGCTAAAAGAAGCTTTGAAGCACAGTATGAAGGAGTAATTCCAAATCTTGCAAGAAGATACAAAGAAACTGAATCAGATTTCATTAGAGGTGAAATAGAAAAATACATGATAAAAGAATTATGTCCAGTGTGTAAGGGAGCAAGATTAAAAAAGGAATCTCTTTCTATTGTTATTAACGAACAAACTATTACAGAAATTACGTCTTTATCTATAATTGGAACGCAAGAATGGTGCAGGAAACTTCCCGGGCTTTTAACAGATAGAGAAAACAAGATTGCTAGTACTCTTCTTAAAGAAATAAACTACAGATTAAAATTTTTAGTTGATGTTGGACTTGGCTACTTAACATTGGGTAGAGCTTCAGCAGAATTATCAGGGGGAGAAGCTCAAAGAATAAGATTAGCTTCTCAAATTGGTTCAGGTTTATCTGGTGTTTTGTATGTTCTTGATGAACCTTCATTAGGACTTCATCAAAGAGATCAAGGAAAATTAATTAAAACACTCCATCAGTTAAGAGATCTTGGAAATACAGTTCTTGTAGTAGAGCACGATGCAGAAACAATGCTTGAAAGCGACTATATATTTGATTTTGGGCCGGGAGCTGGAGAGCATGGTGGAAAGATAATTGCAGAAGGTACCCCAGAGCAGATAATGAAAAATCCTAACTCTTTAACAGGAAAATACTTATCAGGGAAACTTGTTGTTGGAAAGAATGGAAGTTACAAACCATCTGAATTAGATGAACTTTTAGAAGAAGAAACAAACCATAAAGTAAAAAAGAAAGTTGATGGAAGATTTTTAACATTAAAGAAAGCTTCTGGAAGAAATTTAAAGAACATTGATTTGAATGTTCCTTTAGGAAAGTTTACTTGTGTTACAGGAGTTTCTGGATCAGGTAAATCTACTTTAATAATGGATACTCTTTACCTTGCTTTAAGACAAGAATTTGGTTTAAAAATTGAACAAAAACCTGAACCTAATGGAGGATTGATGGGGGTTGAAAATATTTCAAATGTTATTGCAATTGATCAAAGTCCTATTGGAAGAACTCCAAAGTCAAATCCAGCTACATATACAAAAGTTTTTGATTTCATTAGAGATTTGTATTCACAAACTCAAGATGCAAGGTTAAGAGGTTATAAACAAGGAAGATTTAGTTTTAATGTTAAGGGTGGTAGGTGTGAAGCTTGTGGTGGAGAAGGGCAGATAAAGATTGAAATGCAGTTTATGCCGGATGTTTATGTAACTTGTGAGGTATGTGGAGGTAAAAGGTACAACAGAGAAGCTTTGGAAATTGAATACAAGGGTAAAAACATTGCTGACGTTCTGGATATGACAGTAGAGGAGGGATTAAAGTTTTTTGAGCACATTCCTCAAATTAGAAGAAAATTAAAAACTTTATATGATGTTGGTTTAGGTTATATTAAACTTGGTCAGCCAGCTCC
>JBAQUF010000013.1:0-2404 GCA_049297375.1 Patescibacteria group bacterium | reverse complement strand
CTTTTTTGAATATCAGAAATCCGTTTGATCCTGAAGAAAATATCATGGGGGGAACTCTTTATTTCAAACAAATGCTTGAAAAATTTAATAAAATAGAATTGGCTCTTGCCGCCTATAACGCCGGCCCCAACTCGGTTGATAAGTATAACGGTATTCCACCGATTTCAGAAACCAAAGGATATGTTAAGAAGGTCATGTCTCATTATAAAAACATATCTGGTAATAAAAAGAAATCTGTATAGGATGAGTTTGGAAAGTATTTGAATACATGTTTTTAGCGTGAAAAGACCCGTTGTCTACGAAGTTCACAAAGAATTTAATAAAAGGGCATTTTCATGATTATGGACGGTCGGAACGCTATGTACAAGACCGTTTACGTCGAAAACTATATGGCAAGATGAAAAAAGATGAAAAAAATGCTTTTCATAATTGGCTTTTCTCAGACCCGCTGTTGAAGCCATATCAATCCGTTCTTAGCCGTCGTTTTAACCAGCGGATTGAAAAGATGAAAGAAATCATAGAAAATCATCAATCTCTTTATGATTTTGCCGCAACCCACACTTACTTCGGTCTTCATCATGAAAAAAACCATTGGGTGTTTCGAGAATGGGCTCCGTTTGCATCTCAAATATATTTTATTGGTGATATAACCGGATGGCTTGAAAAAAAGGAGTTTCAGCTTACCCGAATCAATCCGGAAGGAGTTTGGATACTTGATATTCCTGAGGACGATCTACATCATGGAGATTTATACCGGCTTCGTATTCACTGGAAAGAAGGACAGGGAGATAGAATTCCCGCCTATGCCCGCAGGGTTGTTCAGGACCCGGTCACGCTTATTTTTAATGCTCAGGTCTGGTATCCGGAGGCCATCTACCAATGGAAATCGTCAAAGAGAGTAAAAAATTCATCCCTTCTGATTTATGAAGCCCATGTGGGAATGGCTCAGGATGCGGAAAAAGTCGGCTCTTTCAGGGAATTTACTGAAAACATTATTCCCAGAATTATAAAAGCCGGTTACAATACCCTTCAGTTGATGGCCATTCAGGAACATCCCTATTACGGGTCTTTCGGATATCAGGTTTCCAGTTTTTTTGCCGTATCTTCCCGGTTTGGTACCCCTGACGAGTTTAAAGAACTGATTGATACGGCGCATGGCTGTGGTTTGAAGGTCATTATGGACCTGATTCATTCCCATGCAGCAATCAATGAAGTGGAAGGCCTCAGTCGTTTCGACGGTTCGGCATATCAGTATTTTCACGATGGTACCAAAGGCCATCATCCTGCCTGGAATTCCCGATGCTTTGACTATCAGAAATCAGAGGTTCTGGCATTTCTGCTATCCAACTGCCGGTTCTGGTTGGAAGAATATCAATTGGACGGGTTTCGTTTTGATGGGGTTACCAGCATGATGTACGATCATCATGGTCTGGGTAAGGCATTTACCGATTATTCAGCCTATTTTGATAAATCAGTGGAAGAAGAGGCACTGACCTATCTTTCGCTGGCCAACACGCTAATTCATGATATCCATCCCGATGCGATTACCATTGCCGAAGATGTCAGCGGGATGCCTGGACTTGCGGTACCGGTTTCGGCCGGTGGAATCGGATTTGATTATCGGTTTGCAATGGGCATACCCGATTTCTGGATTCGGCTGATAAAGGAATATCCGGATGAAACCTGGCCGATCGGTCATTTGTGGTTTGAACTGACCAACCGCAGAGCGGATGAGAAAACCATCAGTTATGCTGAATCTCACGATCAAGCCCTTGTGGGAGATCAAACGCTGATATTCAGATTGGTGGGTTCGGACATGTATGACGCAATGTCCATAAATCACAAGGACAATCTTCGGGTGGACAGGGGAATGGCCATTCATCGGCTGATCCGTTTTATCACATTGATTACTGCAGGCAGCGGATATCTGAATTTCATGGGAAATGAATTCGGACACCCGGAATGGATTGATTTTCCGAGAGAAGGAAATAACTGGTCCTATAAATTTGCCAGACGCCAGTGGTATTTATTGGATAATTCGGACTTGCGATACCATTTTCTTGCACGTTTTGATCAGGAAATGATCGGTCTGGCCAAGGCTTTTCGTCTTCTTGAAAGTCCCTATATAAAGCTCCGGTATGAGCATAACGATAATAAAGTCATGGCTATCGAACGTGCCGGCCTGGTTTTTGTTTTCAATTTTCATCCCCTGCGCTCTTTCAGCGATTATCAAATCCCCCTTACACCTGGAAAATATAAAATGATATTTAACAGCGATTTGCTCGAATTCGGAGGACATGATCGCTTAACTCCCGATCAGATTCATTTTTCGCAGCAACAATCCGCGAAAAAAGAAACATCCCATTTCATCAGCCTGTATTTACCTTCCAGAACCGCCCTGGTA
>JBAQUF010000012.1:0-20870 GCA_049297375.1 Patescibacteria group bacterium | reverse complement strand
GTATAAATGTCCAGCCCCCAAGGATAGAGATACAACTTCTTCTTCCATTTCCTACTCCTTTTTATTTAGAATGTTGCTATTTAACAAAATAACTCCATATAAGTCAAATAGTGTTCAAAATTACAGTATTTGTGTACTTTGTTAGTTGCATAGTTTAGGTTACAATTTAACTACTATGATTCCAGCACAACATAAAGAACAAAGAGTAGCAATATTTGTAGATGTACAAAATATGTACTACTCCGCTAAAAATTTATATGGAGCTAAAGTTGACTTTGGAAGAGTTCTTGCATCAGGAGTAGCAGGAAGAAAATTAGTAAGAGCATTTGCTTATGTAATTAAAGCAGATGTTGGTGCAGAAAAAGATTTCTTTGGAGCACTGCAAAAAATAGGATACGAAGTAAAAGAAAAAGATCTTCAAATATTCCTTGGGGGAGCTAAAAAAGGAGATTGGGATGTAGGCTTATGTATGGACGCAGTAAGAATGGTTCCTAAAATAGATGTAATGATACTTGTGTCTGGAGATGGTGATTATACAGATCTTCTTGAATACGCAAGAAGCCAAGGAGTAAGAACAGAAGTAATAGCATTTGGAAAAACTGGGTCTAGTAGACTATTTTCTGAAGCAGATTTTGTAATAGACATGGATGACTCCCCAGAGAAATTCTTAATAGGGAAAATAGGAAAACAAAAGTTTTCTATCCTAAAGGAATTTAATAAGAATGAAGCTGAAAACAAAGCTAGGTAATTCTTTATCTAAGATCTGCCTAAAGTTAAAATTAAATAAAATAAACATCAAGAACATTGACCCATCAAAAATAAAAAATATTATTCTTGTTGTATATTCCCTTCTTCTTTTATCAACTATTTATCATGTAATATATGCAAATAGAATAATTCCTGGAGTAAAGATTGCCGGAGTTAAAGTTGGAGGAATGACTTTTAATCAAGCTAAGAAATCTCTTGAAGAAAAAGATAAGGAAACAACTAAAGATTTAAAACTTAATTATGATGATAAAGAATTCTTAATAAGAGCAGAAGATATTGGGCTTGTTTATGACTGGGATGCTTCTGTAAGTAGAGCATTTGAAGTTGGAAGAAATGGAAATTTAGTTACTGATACAAAAGAAAAGATTGCAGGACTAGTAAAAAGCTTAATAGTACCTGCATCATATGATTATGACGATGATTCATTAGGTATAAAGCTTTCCATAATTAGAGGAGAAGTAAATAAAGAAGCAGAACAATCCAGAATTATATTATCAGATGGAAACTTAATTGTTTCTGCTTCTGAAAAAGGAAGGAAGATAATTGAAGATGATTTGTATTCTGCAGTTATTGGATCCTTTGATAGTTTAAACTTTAGTGAAAAAAATGTTCCCATTAAAACTGTTAATCCTCAAGTTATAGAAAAAGATATAAATGAATTAATTGATGAGGTGGAAAGAATAATTTCTAAAGATTTAGTTTTAGACCATGAAGATAAAACATGGACTTTAAACCAAGAGCAACTTCTTGATTTAATTTCTTTTGAAAAAGATGAAGGTAAGGTAAAGATTTCTTTAAATGACGCTAAGTTTGAAGCTGTCAAAGAAAATATTAGTGATGAAGTAAATGAACTTCCCAGAGGTCAAGTCACATCATCAAGTGGAGATCAAGTATTAGAGTTTAAGATAATCAAGGAAGGAAAAGAGTTGGATGTCTCCAAGTTTACTAGTGATTTTAAGGCTTCTATGTTTGGAGAAAGAGTTGTTGTTAACATTCCAATGAATCAAGTACAAGGTCCTACAGATAAGGAAAAGTATGGAATTTATGCTCTTCTTGGAGAAGGGATTTCTCATTATGCTGGATCCATTTCTGGAAGAATCCATAATTTAACTTTAGCTGCTGAAAGAACAAATGGTGTTCTTGTAGCTCCAGGAGCTGTTTATTCCATGAATAATTCTGTTGGAGATATTGATGCAGCACATGGTTTTCAAATGGCATATATAATTAAAGAAGGGAGAACTGTTCTTGGAGAAGGAGGAGGAGTGTGTCAAACATCAACTACTCTTTTTAGAGCAGTTTTAAATGCAGGTCTTCCTGTTGTTGCAAGATACCCTCATGCATATAGAGTAGGCTACTATGAACAAGATATGCCTGTTGGTTTTGATGCAGCTGTGTTTCAACCATCTTGGGATTTTAAATTTAAGAATAATACATCAGCATATGTTTTAGTTCAGGCTTCGTGGGATGTTGATGATAATAGTCTCACATTTAAGTTATATGGAACACCGGATGGAAGAACCGTTGAAATAACAGATCCAGTAATTACTAATCAATCTCCTCCCCCTGAGCCTGTGTACCAAGATGACCCTACTCTTCTAGAAGGGCAAATTGTTCAAGTGGAGCACCCAGCATGGGGAGCTGATGTTTCATTTTCAAGAACTGTTAAAAAAGGAGATGAAATTATGTTTACAGATATTTTTAATAGTAGATTTCAACCTTGGAGAGCAGTTTATCTAAAAGGGACAAAGAAGTAGAGCTATTTGTTTACTGTTTCTATACTAACTATTGTGTAGCTGTTATTTTCCTCACTTGTAGCTACTATTGTTATTACTTCCTTTTCTTTTTGATAAGATACTGTACTTGTTTTTCCTACAGTATTTTCATTTATTATCTTCCATGTCTTACCACTGTATATATTTTTATAGAACTCAAGGACTTCTTCTTGAGTTTTAGTTGTTTTAAATGTTGTTTGTTTTGATTTTGGAGTTTGATAAAAACCAATCTTTACTGCATCGGAAGGGTAGGGTACATCATCTGTGTTTATTGAAGATATTCCTTTTACTTCTTCTATTTTCTTTAATATTTTAGGTTGATATCTTTGAAAATTAAAATAGCTTAATGAGAATAAAGCTAGTAGAGACACTAATAATAAAGTTGTTCTTTTAGTGTTTGTAATCACTAAGTAAATTATAGTGTACTTTCCATTATGATCAAAATGAGTTTTTTGGTAGAATGTGTTGTACTAAGGCCCCATCGTCTAATGGTTAGGACGTCAGGTTCTCAGCCTGTAAATCCGGGTTCGACTCCCGGTGGGGTCACCATATTGGTTTTTCGTTGTTATAGCAATATTAACGACACTCATTCTTAGTTCTATACTAAGCTGAGGTATAATCAACACATGCAAATAAAATCTTCCACTATCATTGTTACCGGAGCAAGCGAGGGATTGGGTGAACAAGTAGTCTACGAGCTGGCGAAGGAAAAAGCTAGTCTAATTCTAATAAGCCGAAATTCAGGAAAACTTAAACAAGTTGCAGAAAAAGCTAAAGAGCTTGGTGCCGAAAAAGCTCAGGATTTCGTTGTCGACCTAAGAAACATTGATAGTATAGATGCTTTTACCAAAATGTTGGGTAAAGAATACAAAAAAATTGATGGGATTATTAATAACGCTGGAATATGGCAGAAAAAAGCGAACCTAGAGGACATACCTGATGATGAAATACTATCCGTACTAAATACAAATTTAACTGGAATGATAATGCTAACAAAAAAAGTTATCCCATCACTTAAAAAGTCTCAGGATGCATTTATTATTAACATATCTTCAAGGTCTGGCTATTCGGCTCAACAAGGTCAGAGTGTCTACTCAGCCTCCAAATATGGGGTGAGGGGGTTCACGGAGGTATTACGAGAAGACTTAAAGGATTCAAATATCAGGGTTGCTGGAATATATCAGGGTGGGGTAAATACAATGATGTTTAACAAGGCAGGGGAGGACTTCTCATCCGAGAAATTAGCAACTTTTATACCACCAACGGAGTTAGCAAAAGTAATTGTGTTTTTAATATCCCGACCAGCTGGTATATGGTTATCAGAGCTGAGGGTGGAAAGAAACTAGAAATTAATATGAATAACATGCTTAAAGTCGTTGTCTTCGTTCCTAAAACTCACACAGACATTGTTAGGCAGGCAATAGGAAATGCTGGGGCTGGTAAGATTGGAAAATACAGTCATTGCAGCTATTCAGTTAACGGCATAGGAAGATACAAACCATTGGAGGGAGCAAATCCTTTTATTGGTAAAGTTGGAAAGTTTGAGGAAGTGGAAGAAGAACGGATTGAGTGTGTTTGTGAGAAAAGTATAGCTAAAGAAGTTATTAAAGCGATAAGAGGTGTACATCCATATGAAGAAGTTGCTTTTGATATCTACCCACTTGTCTCAGAAGAAGAATTATGAAAAAAGAAATAAAAAACAATCTAATTGTTGAGCTTCATGTCCCTGACCTTAACGCAGTAAAGGATTTTTATTCAAAACTTGGGTTTGAGGTAACTATGGATGATAAACCAAACGAAAAAGACCTGGGATACTTAACTATGACTCGTAAAGATAAGTTGGGAAACACAATGCTTAACTTTTATGGTGGGGATGAGAGGGTCTACAACCAATCGTTTTTTAAACAATTTTCTAAGGAAACAAAAAGGGGATACGCAACAGAAATTACGATACCCGCAGGTAACATTGACAAGGTCTACAACCAAGCATCTACACACCTCCAAAAATATATAGTTCGTGAGTTAAAAGAGTTGGAAGACCACGACTTAAAATGGAAAGATTTTAGAATGGTAGACCCATTTGGATTTTATATTAGATTCACTGAACTTATTAATTGGGGTCAAAAATAATGATTCGATTGGAAGAAATTAAGGAAAGTTTAAATAAATTAGGTAAGTATTGGATAGTCTTTACGGGAGATTCGATTACAAGCTGTGAGTGGGTACATCCAAACTGGAGAGATATTGTTGTTTATGTGCTACAAAATGAGATGGTCCCGCTTTTAGAAGGTGATTGGAAAACACCTGAATGGGGAATAAAAGGTTTTAATTTTGCGTATGATGGAGCAACTACAAAAGATGTTTTAGAGAAAATAGACGATATTCTACTAGTAAAACCACAATTAGTAATTGGATTGATGGGAGGAAATGACCCAACTTTAGGTGTAAGTGTAAGCGAATCTGTTGAGAATATAAAAGAGATTGCTAAACAGATTACTAACAGTAACTCAAAATTGGTTTGGTGCAACTCCACACCAACAGGTAAAGAATCAAAAAAGAATCTTGAATATGAACCATACGCTAAAGAATTCATGAAAATACCTAATAACGACAACTTCCTTAAGATAGATATGTTTAATCTGTATCAGAAATATCAAACTGAAAGATTCTTTACTTTCGTATCTGAGGAAAATCCTGTCGAAGGAATAAAAGCAGGAGAAATAGACTTACAACATCCAAACCAACTAGGGAATGCCTATATCGCAAAAGTGATACTAAAAGAAGCTTTCGGAGTTGAATTTGACCCAGAAAAATATATTAGAGAAACACTTGAAGGTAAAAAGTTTCCAAGTTATTAAATTAGGTAAAGCCCAGCGATTTATTAGATAAAACTTTGTACCAATCTTTGAAAACAGATACTATTTCCATAGTTACTTGATTCCAAGTGATTCCTGGTGGGGGGTCACCATTTTAACTTAATTTATATATATATATCTTTGAGGAACTCTTCAGAGGTGACCGTTCTTCCGTATAGCTTTGGAAAAGTAAGGTCCAATAGCAGCTTTTGTAGCCTTTGCCTTTGTTCAGAATCAACTGTTTCTACTAAGTCCTTCAAAATTATAAAGTTATAACCTTTGGAAAATCCATTTATAACGGACGAAAGTACACATCCATCTGTGAATATTCCTGTCATAACAATATATTTTATTCCTCGGCTTTGTAGTTCTTTTAACAACTCCTCACTTGTAAAAGTATCATATGTGTTTTTAGTAATAAGTAGATCACTATCCTGTGGCTCATACATGTAGAACTGTTCATCAAAACCAGATTTATCTTCTGAGTAATACTCTGCTTTAGGATCTTTATAAAGCTCGTTTAGGTTATCTGGGAGGAAATCTTTTCTCCAAGGAGTAATTCTAACTGAAACTACCAAACCCCCAATCTTTTTCCGATATTCCTTAGCAAACTCGTTAAGCTTTGGAAGCATCTCTCTTATCTTTGAAAAACTAATTCCTAACTCAGAACTTTCACACTTTTCATTAGCACAAGAATTAACTGGGTCAATTACCATTAAAGCAGTATTATTAGGGTTCATTCCTTCGTATATCTTCATGAATTAATTTTATCAAATGTTCTCTACAAATAACTCTTCGTGAGATTACTATGTCAATTTTATTGATTGGTAACAGTATATTCAAAACTCTTCAGTATCTCATCTACCTTCTTTTCAAATAATATTCCTGATGTATTCTTTATTGAAATAATGAGAGCAACAATACGTCTAGGTTCTGGAGAAATATTTACATAAACTAAATCTTCTCCTCTCCAAGAATATCCATCTAACATAACCCCATCTCTATTTCCAACTTTTAATACTTTTTCTTCAAGTTTTGGAGCTTCTCCCTTAACTACAATATAGTCATCAATTAATATCTTCTTTTGAACTTCCATATAAGCATTGAAATCTTCATTATCATAAGTTTTATCAACAAAGATGCCAACTCCATCAAAATTACTCTTATCTACAAAAGTAGACATATCTCCCAGAACAACTATCCTTTCTGCATTCTTGGAAGCAGGATTTGTAATATCACAACATTCCAAACTAAACTTTGGATGTTTAAATTGAAAACCATAAGACGTATTTATAAACGTTTCTAAAGGACCTTCATTTGTCTTATCTGGATAAAACTTTAAAGAACTTAAAATATCTTCTGTTTCTGCTTTATATACTTGTTTATAACCAATATCTCCTTTAACAACTTGAGCAAATTCATAATTTAAAGTTCCTTTAACCACATAAGTTAATTTATAATCAGAACCGCAATTAATAACTTCAAATGTTCTTCCTTCAATTCCATCTATTGTTGTTTCGTTAATGTCTGAGAATGTTGCCGTTTGAGGACATTTTGCAGTAAAAGCATCTTTTTTAACTTGAACAATCTCATCTAATTCTCTTTGAGTAGTAATAAATGTAGAAACTTTAAAAATATAACCTTCCTTTAAATTATCTTCTGTAACACTTGCTGATGGATCTGAAGATGGTTGCTTTTCATAAATTATCTCAAGCTTCTTTATTTGACCATCTCCTTCTACAGATTCTAGAAGTTTTGCTTTATCTAAATATTCAAGAGAAATAGCTAAATTATCACTGTTATGTTGTATCTTCTTTTCAACTTGAATATCTTCTACTTTTATTTTTTTATCTTCTTCCTCTATTGTTTGAACAATAGGTTTATTCTTAATAAAATTCCTTTTGTAAAAATTAATAGCTACTGGAACAAGTGTTAAGAGAAGTGTGGATATGATGAGAATTATTAGAACAAACTTAAATCTTTTCTTTTTCTTCTTTATTTCAATTTCTTTCTTTTCAATATCAATAACAGACTCAACATTAGATTTGGTATCAGATTCGTTACTGGAGACAGGAGGTTTTTCTTGTACTAATGGGGTTTCTTGTGGTGTTTGTTCTAAGTTAGTTATTTGTTCTTCGGGCATATATAAATAATAACATCTAAAGACCTAGAAGATTAGATGATTTTTGCATCGCAAGAAGAGATACTCTAATAAACTCTTCAAGTTTTATTCCTAACTTTTCTTCACATTGATTTATTTGATTTCTGTCTACTGCTCTTGCAAATTCTTTTTGTTTAAATTTCTTTTGTATTGATTCCACTGTTACATCTACTAGTTTTTTATTTGGCATAACAAGAGTTACTGCAACTATAAATCCAGTAAGTTCATCACAGCATTCCAAAGTCCATTCAAGAATAGTTTGTGGATTTCTCAAATTGGTAATTTTATTGTTGTGTGATTTTATAACATTAGTTACTTCTTCTGGAGTTTCGTACTCTTCTAACCATTTTAAAGTCTCTAATGATGTTTAGATGAGTCATTAGTTGTTAATTCCCAATCCGCATCATGAAGTATTCCTGCCATTTCCCATTGTTCTTTGCTTAATTTTTCTGTATCCACATCTTTTTCCTTGTAGTAGTCATAAAAAGCAGATAACACTTTGCCCACAGCATAACAATGTTTTCTTAGGTTTTTATTCTGCATATTTGTATGAAGAAGATCTAATGCAGATTCTAATGTTAAAGATTTCTTACTCATATTTATTTAATTTATGATCTAGGTTTTAAAGTTGGAAATGCTACAACATCTTTTATTGCCCATGTATCTGTTAAAAACATAACAAGTCTATCTATTCCAAATCCCATACCTCCAAGAGGAGGACATCCATATTCCAATGCTTCAATAAACTCTTCATCTAAAGGCATTGCTTCTGTATCTCCTTCTTTCATATTCTTTTGTTCTTTTTCAAATCTTTCTCTTTGTTCAAGACCAGAGACAATCTCACTCCACCCATCAAATATTTCAACACCTCCAATATATCCTTCAAACCTTTCTGTTCTATCAGGTTTACTTCTATGAGATTTTGATAAGGGACTAACTGCAGCAGGGTAATCTATTACCCATGTTGGTTTAGACAGCTTTGGTGTAATTTCCTTGTCATAAAGATTAAAAAGAGCTTTGTTCTTATCCCATGTTCCTCTTGTTTTTACTCCATATCTTTCACAAAGTTTTTTAACTTCATCATCTGTAACTTTATCCCATTCAATTCCAAGATATTGTTTAACAGTATCTTCAATAGTTATTCTTTCCCATTTCTTTCCAATATCAATTTCTTTTCCTTTAACTTTTATTACACTTCCTCCTGTCATTTCTTTTACAAGATATTTAATTAACTCTTCTGCTAAATCCATAACTTTATGATAATCAGCATATGCTTCATACCATTCAAGCATGGTAAATTCCGGAAAGTGTGAATGATCTATACCTTCATTTCTAAAGTTCTTTGCAATTTCAAATACTTTTTCATAACCTCCAACTATTAATCTTTTTAAGTAAAGTTCTGGAGCTACTCTTAAGTAAAAATCACAATCAAGCGCATTAAAATGTGTACTAAAAGGTCTTGCGTTAGTACCGCCATAAAGGGGTTGAAGTATAGGAGTTTCTACCTCATCAAATCCTTTACCCCACAAGAACTTTCTAATGTTCTGTGTAATTTTCCACCTAGCATCAATTACTTTCTTAACTTCGTCGTTTGTTAAAAAGTCTGCATATCTTTTCCTATATCTTTCTTCAATATCTTTAAAGCCTTCCCATTTATCAGGTAATGGCCTTAAAGCTTTTGAAAGTATTCTAATTGATTTTACCTCAACAGATATTTGCTCAGTTTTTGTTTTGGTAACTATTCCATTTGCTTCTATAAAATCTCCGGTATCAAGTAAATTTAAATCATTAAATCCAACTTCACTATTCTTGTATTCTGGAGTAGAGAAGTTTTCTTCTTTGATGTAAAGCTGAATCTTTCCTGATGCATCTTTTAAATCTATAAAACATAATTTACTGTGAGATCTAATAGATACAATTCTTCCTACAACAGCAACATCCTTGCCTTCAAGATTACTGAATTCCTCTGTTATTTCTTCATTTGTGTTTGTTCTGTGAGATTCTGCAGGATAGGGATTAACCCCAAGTTTAACTAACTTGTTTAGTTTTTCTATTCTAATATCTCTGTATTCTTTGAGAGTTGCCATTATATTCAATTCAACCACGAAATGGCATTAATATTCAATCTTTAAGACTGTGTAGATAAGTTTACCTACAGGAGCTTCTACTTCTATTTTATCTCCAACTCTTTTACCGACCAGTGCTGAACCAAGAGGAGATTCATTAGAAACCTTTTTAGCAATAGGATCTGCTTCAGGTGCTCCAACAATATGAAATGTATCATCAGTACTATCTATATGTACGGTTACTTTACAACCAACATCAACATAGTCTTTTTTGACGGATTCAGTAACCTTGGCATTCTTAATAATGTCTTCCAATTCAGTTACTCTACCTTCCACGAAGGCTTGTTCTTGTTTTGCTGAGTCATATTCAGAGTTCTCGGAAATATCACCCATTTCACGAGCTTCTTGAATTCTCTTAGCTATTTCTGGTCTTTTAACTTCAATAAGTTCTTTAAGTTCTTTCTTTAAGTTATCTAGACCTTCTTGTGTCATTAATAAGTTATTTGTTTTATCCATATTATTTTCTTAGAGCTTTAAAACACACAATAGATATTCTATAGGTGTTTGGGGCTCTAAAACTAAAAATTCCCCAAAGTTTTTTGGGGGACTTCACGCGAACAAGAGTATTTTTATCATATATAACACCAAGTGTCAAATAATTTAAATTAAAGCAAATGTTGTTATTGCAATAAAAGTTAGGAAAATATCCTCTATTTTCTTAATTTATTTACATCATCTACACTAATCCACGCACTAGATATACCAAATCCAGCTTTATTTATTTCAAATGGTTCTATTAATTTAGGATCAGATAAAAATACCAATATACAATAGTGTTTATTTGAGGAACTTTCTGCCCATTCTTTGTACTTTTCTTCTTTGAATCCAATTTCTTTTCCATAAAGTTTTAGAATTTCTAATATTTTATTAGGAGTAAGATTATCGAATTGGAGTACTTTACTAACATTAGCTTTTAAAGTTACTTTTTCACCACTGTTCTTAAACCATACAATTTCTCCTTTTTTAATCTTATTCCAAGGAGAAATTCTATTAACATACCATCTTGATTCTATTGTTTTTTCTCCAGATAGTATCTTTTCCAGGAGTTTCTTCTTTTTATTCATTATTGCTAAGTGATCCATGTTGTTATCCCATCCCTTATCTATCTCAAAATTTACCATGAAACCAAATTTATCTGAAATGCTAATTTTGGTAATTTCATATATTCTATGGGATTTGGAAATAGTATTGGGAATAATAAAATGCCTAAGATATGCTTTATCTTGTAGTAAAGACAAAACTAAAGGTACAAAATACATTGCTTTATATCTACTATTTGTTGATAGTAGAATAATTATGGGTTTAGGAATTTGACATTTTCGATGAAAGAATGTACAAATACCTCATTCCCGGCTGCCGCTGGGTGTTTTTAGTTATGCAGATGCATAATAATGTAGCTAATTTAATAGGTTTATTTATTTAACTTCGGTGCCACAGGCAAACTGTGGCTTTTTATAAATTTATGAAAAAAATAAAAATAAAGATCCACAGTGAAAAACTGTTTTCGTATGTTGCTATGTTTTCTATGGTTGCAAATATATTATCTCCATTTGCAGCTGTGTTACCTGCTTCTGCGTATGCAGAAGGTACTTCTTCTATAGAAACTACTCAGCAAATAGAAGAAGAAAAAGAAGAACCTTCTGAAGAACCCAAGGAGGAAGCTCCTGCAGAAGAAGTTAAAGAAGAGGTAGTAGAGCAGAGTACTGAAAAAGGAAGCACCGAAGAAACCCAAGAACCTATACAAGAAGAAACTACTGAGCTAGAAGCTGCAGTAGAGTCTTCAAATGAAATACCAGAAGATACATTTACAGTAGAATCTCTAGAGGAACCTGAAGTTATAACTGAAGAAACTCCTGCTGAACCAGTAGTTGAAGAACCAGTAATAGTAGAAGAACAACCAGGAGATATACTTCCTGATGGAGTTACAGATTATAGGCCAGAAGTAGAAATTGAAGGAAGTGAAACTACTGAAGTTCAAGAAGTTGTAGATCCTGTTTCAGTAGAAACCAGTAGTACAGAGCCGGAAGTAGTTATTACAGAACCTAGTGGAACTGAACCAGCAGTTGTTGTTGAACCAGTTACTCCAGTTGAAGAAGCTCCTAAAGAAGTAGTTAAAGAATATGAGACATTAGAAGATGGAGCAGAAGTGAAAGATAGTACAAAAGAAGATTGGGATATTGATGGAGAAAAAGCTGAAACAAAAGAAGTAGTTAAACTTGGTATTAAATATATTTTCCCTATAGATAGTGAAGATAATGAAGTTAGTGTTACATTCACTAAACTTCCAAAATTAAATGAAGATAAATCTATTTTAAGAATAGAAAGAGTAAAAGTATCAGATCTTGATTTACCTGAAGATTTTAAAACTGATGCAGAATATGCATTTGATATTACTACTCCAGATATGGATGCTGGGGAGTTTGAATATGATTTAATTCTTCCTAAACCTGAAGGTGTAGATGCAGGGGTTTCTTATACAGAGAAATCTATTGAGGAGATAAAAAGTGAAGGTTTGGTAAGTGATAATTTAGAAAAGATTGATGAAGACAAGATAGATCAGAGTGATAAGGATGTAGCAGTAGAAGGGTTAGATCATTTTACTACATATTTTGTTGATACTTATGAAAGTAATGTTACAACTCCAAAAAGTACTTATACACAGGGTGAAATCGTATACGCAGAGGGAATAAGTAGTGATGCACAAACCATAAGATTAAAATTTAAAAATAATTCTGGCACTACAGTTCAAACATGTGCTGAAGTTTATGGTACAGAAACCACATGTAATTACACTCTTCCGGTTTCTGCAAATACTGGAACTTGGAGTGTACAGATTGAGAGAAAAAGTAATGAGAATTGGTCTAGTAAAGGAACAGCAACTTTTGTAGTTGTAGCGTTACAGCCAGATTTAACTGCAGAGAAAACTAATAATATAGGGGGGAATGCAACTGTAAACCAACCATTTAATTGGAAAATTCATATTGTTAATAGAGGTTTCGGCTCGGCAGTATTTAATAGTGGCGAAACTATCCTTACGGATAATTTACCAAGCTCAGGTGTAACCTACGGATCTCCTTCGGTTTTAAATCGATCAGGAGTTACAGGTATAATAAATTGTTCTATTTCTTCAAATGACTTGAGTTGTACAGCAAGTGGTTCAGTTACTATTAACGTTGGTGGCTCTCTTGATGTTTCTTGGAGTGTGACACCAACGGTTGCAGGAAGCCTGGAAAATCCAAGGAGTTCAGCTTATTGGGATAATTGTGAAGTTGATCCTGACTGGGGTGATTGGGGATACGATGTTATAGATGAGAGCAACGAAGACAATAACACTTGTTCTAATACGGTTAGTGTTGCTGTTGCTCAACCGGTTGATAACCCTGACCTTACTCAAGCCTGTGGGTTAGATATTGCGCTTATAATAGATAACTCAACTAGTATTGATTCTGGTGAACTAACTCAAATTAAAAATGCAATGACCTCATTTACCAATGCATTATCCGGCACACCCACTCAGTTTTCAGTAACTAAGTTTGCTACAACTGCAAGTGTTGTTCGAAGTTTTACCAATGATATAGCTAATGTAAATAATGCAATTAATGCAATTCCAGTTGGTGGTGGTTATACAAACTGGGAAGATGGATTTGTCAAAGGTTGGAGTACATTTGATCCAAGATCAAATCCAAACTTAGTAATATTTGCATCAGATGGAAATCCAAATAGAGTAGATAATGGTACTTCAGTATCAGAATCTCAAGCTGTAAGTGAAGCACAACTGGTAGCGAATTCTATCAAATCCGCTGGAATACGAATACTTGCTTTAGGTATTGGTAACGAGCTTGATACACCTAATCTTCAAGCAATTTCTGGAAATAGTGTAAATACAGGGAATGTTCTTACATCAGACGTTATTACCAGCAACTTTGATGAGCTGGCTGCCGATTTAGCAGAATTTGCAAGTCAGACCTGTGGAGGAACTATAACTGTTAACAAATACATTGGTAGTGTAGCACCAGAAAACAGAGCAGGAGCAAGTTGGGAATTTAATATAGCAGGTACAACAAAATTGACAGATAATAATGGTCAGACGGTTGCCGTTAAAGTATCAGCAGGAAGCGGATATTCAGTTACAGAAGCTTCTGTTCTTCCTGGTTATACCTTTAGCTCAGCTAGCTGTACAGGTGCAACTAATAATGGTTCACAAAGCGGTAATGGAGTAAGTGGTATTCAGGTAGGTAACAGTGATATTGTTTCATGCAATTTTGTAAACACTGAAAATTATACCCCCACTGGTATTTGTCATGCTACTGATAGCCATACAAATCCTTATGTTTCAGAAACCCCGGCTACTTTAGGCCAGTTGATGGGACATGCTGATCATGATGGACCTGTATGGTACTCAGGCATTACTGTTGATTGGGGAGATATTATTCCTCCAATTCCAGTATTTTTACCATCTGGTCTGAACTGGACTACTGAGGGTCAGGCAATCTTGAATAATAATTGTAATATTCCACCTACAACAGGAACTTTAATTGTTATCAAGAACTTAATTAATGGTAACGGCGGTACAAAGGGTGTAAGTAATTTCTCGTTTAGTATAGATGGAAATTCTGCAGTAGCTTTTGAAGCTGATGGTAGGAACGATGTTACTGTTAATGCGGGGGTACACACAGTTACAGAGCCCAGTGTTGGTGGTTACTCTACCACATATAGTAACTGTACTAGTGTTAATGTACCTGCTGGTGGAACAGCTACTTGTACCATTACAAACGACGATCAGGCTCCAACGATTACTCTTATTAAATCAGTTACAAATGATAACGGTGGCAATGCCGGAGGAAATGATTTTGGTTTAACAATTGGTGAAAGCCCTGCAACATCAGGAGTGGCATATCCAGTAATGGCAAACACTTCAATTGCAATTAGCGAAGCAGGTCTTCCAGGCTACTCATTTGTTTCAATTACTGGTAATGGTTGTCCCTCAAGTCTTGGTGGAACTGTTACTTTAAACGAAGGTCAAAACATTACCTGTACTATCACTAATGATGATATTCAACCTAAGCTCACTGTCACAAAGGTTGTTGAAAATGGTAGCCACGGAACTAAAGTAGTTTCTGATTTTCCTCTATTTGTAGATTCTACTTCTGTATTAAGTGGTGTTCAGAATGGATTTAATGCAGGTACCTATACAATTTCAGAAACTGGTCAGGAAGGTTATTCTGCGGTTATCTCAGGAGATTGTGCTCCCAATGATGGAAGTATCACTCTAAATGTTGGAGATATTAAGGCATGTACTATTACAAATACTAGCCAGTATGGAAAAATAGTAATTGAAAAACAAACTTTACCAGATGGAAATTCTACTACTTTTGACTTCACAGGTGATGTAGCCGGGACAATTAGCGATGGTGGAAGAATTGAAAAGGTAGTCGTTGCAGGTGCTTACTCTGTTGCAGAGACAGTGCCTACAGGATGGGATCTAACAAGCATTGCATGTACAGACCCAACCTCAGATAGTGGCACCAGCGCTACTGCGGGTAATGTAGCTAGCATAAATGTAGCTGATAATGAAACAGTAACTTGTGTATTTACTAATACACAAAAAGGAAGTATTTGGGGATCAAAATACAATGATTTAAATAGTAGTGGAAATAGAGATACGGTTGTGGGTTCTGACAACACAGAGCCTGGCTTATCTGGATGGACAATAACCCTAAAGTATCCATCTGGATCTGTACTTGGTATTGCTCAGACAGATAGTAGAGGTGATTATGAGTTTAAGAACTTAGTTTCGGGGGATTACACAGTTTGTGAAACTCAACAGACTGGTTGGTTAAATACAGATCCAAGTGACTCTTTATGTAAACAAGTTACTTTAAATCCTGGACAAAGCGTCAATGCAAACTTTGGTAATAAACAAAACCCAATAGTTATAAAAGCATACAAAGTAATTTGTGATGATGAGTCTTATCTTCCAGATTGGGGTAATGGAGGTCCTTCTGATGTTACCTCTACTACGGCACAAGATTGGGTAGGTAATAGTGATGGGCATTGTAGACTTGAGCCTAATTGGAAATTTCAATGGAGTTATGATGGTGTAGGAAATCCAGGGGATAACATTATTAGTGAGGCAGGAACAGGTTGGAATACCTTTGGAGCAACTGCTGAAATCACACAACTTGATACTCCTAAACTTTGGTTTAGAGAAGTACTTCAAGATGGTTACATTCCATTTACATATGGAGCACACTCTGATAATTCAGATAATGTAAGTGCTGAATTCTACTGCAATAACGATGTTCTTAACTACGACAACTGGGAATGGATAGATAATCCGCAATTTGGTAATACATACTACTGCGTAGCTTGGAATACACTAAAAACAGGATCTTTAAAAGTAACAAAGACTGTTGATTGGACAGGAATTACTCCCGATACATCAAAGACATTTGAGATATGTATAACAGGACCTTCATATACATCAGGAAGTTGCAAGACAACAGACTTTGATGGTGAAACTTTAGTTTGGGATAACTTGTTACTAGGAGATTACACTATTACAGAAACTAATCCTGGGGCGTTGTGGTCAGTAGCAGGTTCTGGAGATGAGGTTTCTGTTGGGTTTGGTACTTCTGCAACTCATCAAATAACCAATGCTTATATTCCATATTGTGGAGATGGTGCAAGAAATGGCACTGAGCAATGTGATGGCACAGATGGTGTTGCTACAGATGGTTCAGAATTTTGTACAAGCCAATGCAAATTAGTTCCAATTTATGATGGTCAACACCAGTGTCCAAGAGAAACAATTGAAAAGTATGTTGGGGGAATCACTTTAGGTAGCCAAAGCAGTTCATTGCAAACACTTAATTTATTAGGTGGAAAATCTTATCTTCTAAAAGCTTTTGGAACTTACCAATACGGTACTGGTTCCACAAGAAAAGCTGACCCAGCTTATGGATCTGAGGATAATTTTGCTACATGGAGATCTGACATTGGAATTTGGGGTGTAAACAATAAAGGTGTTACTTCAATTCTAGGAAATCTAGGACGTGGAATGGGTGTAATTGAATGGGATAGTGATGAAAATATTGATGAAGATCACATTTATGAAAAGTTAGTTGAGCCTGAAAGTGATTTAGAAGCAAAGTTTGTCATTAGTGATTGGTACAGCAATTGGTATGGAAATAGCTGTGATAATCAGAAGTGTATGGATGATAACAATGGGTCATTAAATGTAGACTTATATGAATGTGTTGAACCAAGTTCAATTCAAGGAAAGAAGTTCAAGGATGTTAATGGTAATGGGACAAGAGATAGTGGTGATACATACCTTGATGGTTGGACGATAAATCTGTATCAACAAGGAGAAGGATGGAATTTAGTAAAAAATATGGTAACAGGCAATGATTCAACTGAAGCTGGACCAGTAGATCAAGGTCAATACAGATTTATTAATCTTCTTCCTGGAAAGTATTTAGTTTGTGAAGAACTTAAGTCTGGTTGGATGCAAACAGCACCAGTTGAAGGAACTTCTTATAACGGTACTACTTGTTACGAAATAGACCTGGCAGCTGGAAAAAGTGAAGTTGGAAAAGTATTTGGTAACTTTGAACTAGGTAAAGTTCAGGGTATGAAGTTTAATGATTTAGATGGGGATAGAAACTCACATGAAACTGGAGAAGATTATTTGAATGGTTGGAAAGTGAGGTTGTATAAAGATTGGGCAGACCCAATTGAAGTTATAACTTCAAATACGGGAACTTTAGGACAATATAAATTTGAAGACTTAAAACCAGGGACTTATCAAGTTTGTGAGGTTTTACAACAAGGGTGGATACAGACATGGCCAAGTGCTGGGGATATTCCAGTTGGAGATAATGGAGTTACACATTCCAACTATGGAACTGCTGTTATTAACTCATCAGGTGCCTTGGATGAGGGTGCTACTTGTTGGGAGACAGTAGTTTCTACATCAGGTCAATTCAACCAGTTGTTAAGATTTGGAAACTCAAATCTTGGATCAATCTCAGGTATGAAGTATATAGATAACTATGGTGATGGTAATTTTGATGGTGGAACTGACTGGGGTGCTAGTGGCTGGACAATAAACTTGTACAAGCTTGTTGAAGAAGCATATGTTCTTGCAAGTTCAGTATCAACTGATTCAAGTGGATATTATTCATTTACGAATCTTGAGCAAGGAACATACAAACTAGAAGAAGTTCAGCAACCTACTTATCAAGTTATAAACCCATCTACTGGTACTTATGAAGGGATTGTTCTTAATCCTGGAAATAATTTAACAGATTATAACTTTGGTAATTTCCACAAGGGAAGTGCTTATGGTTGTAAATATAATGATTTAAATAGTAACGGCACAAGAGAAAGTACACTTGAACTTCAAATGGGTGGGGTAACTATGAACTTGTATGACTCTTCATGGAAATTAATAGGATCAACAATTACATCTGAAGGAACTGGATATGGAAATAACTACTCGTTTAGTAATCTTCTTGAAAAAGGAACTTACTACATCTGTGAAGTTATGTGGGAAGGTTGGGCACAAACCGAACCTATTTTAGAGAATGGAGTATTAAACACATCTCCAAATGCATCTAATGAAGGTTCTATTTGTAGAAGAGTAGATAATAATTATTCAAGTGGGAATTATCCAAGTCAAAGGTTTGGTAATACCTTTGTAAATCCAGAGCTTCAGATCTCAAAGAGTAACAATGCATCTTCAGCAAAGAGAATTGGGGATGTAGTTAAATTTACTATAAAGATAAAAGTTTTAGATTCCAAACTTAATGATGTTAAAGTTCTAGATCTTCTTCCAAAAGGATTTACATTCCAAGATGGAGATTGGGATGTGGAATCTACAAATCCATTATTTAGCTTAGTAAATATTCCTCACTATGCATCTCCTGGAACATGGGAGCTAGGAGATCTTGAAAAAGACGAGGAAGTAACCATTACGTACAAAGCTAAAATTGAATCTGATGTAGATCCTGGTATCTATAAAGATTTAGCTTGGACATCTGGAGATGATATCTTAGATAATAATGTCCTAGGTTTAGCTCAAGATGGTAAGATAAATGACTATTTTGTAGGTACAGAAGTTGAAGTAGTAAAAGATAAAGAACCTGTTAAAGACTCAGTTGATGTAGAAGAAACAGAAGAAGAGGAAGAGGAAGAAGAGCAGGTATTAGGTGCTTCTGATGTGAGACTACCTGCGACAGGAGCTAGTACAGCTATCTTAAACATAGTTATGTTTGTAGGACTTGTAGGAGGTCTGCTCATGATGATTGGAGGTATAGGACAAATGATAAAAGTTAAAAAGAAAAAAGTTAAAAACACAAGAATGAAGAAAGCGCTATTATCAATGTTGGTACTAGGATTTGGTTTAATCCTAACAAGCAAAGTATACGCAGCAGATTCAAAGTTAGTTGCAAGAATAGAAGAACCTACATCTCCTGTAACATCATCATTCAACTTAAACTTTGTTGTACTTGATGCAAATGAAACCTTAAGAGATATATATGCACAGTGTCAAAAGAAAGGTCCTCTTGATAGTAGTGACTTTATTGACTTTGGTCCTGAAATATCTATTGGAAACCTTGGGGATTCATACAACTGTGATGTTAACAGTTCTGTCTTAAATAAGTCAGGAACGTACGAATTTAAAGTTAAGGTAAGAGCTAACGGTGGTGATTGGCAGGATGCAATAAATGAAGCATCTGTTGAATTTGATAATGAAGGTCCGGATAAACCAAAGTATATAGAAAAAGATAAAAAATCTGATTGCAAATACAAAATAGAATTAAAGACAGCAGATGATAGTCAAACATCTTATATAGAAATATATAGAGATGATGATAAAGAAATGAACCTAAATCTAGGAAACTTAATTGAGACTAAAACAATAGGTCCTGATGAAAAGTATGAATTTACTGATGAAGTTTACAGCACAGATTGTGCAAAGACATGGTACTACGCAGTAATTGCATTTGATGACTCTGGAAATGCATCAGATCCAAGAGCTGAAGAAGTAGTTACTACAGTTACGGTAACAAGAACAAAAACAGAAACAGAAGAAGTACTTGGAGCACTTGAAGTCCCTGGTGGAGCAAATATTCCAGGTGAGGGTGGAGAAACAAATGAAGAAAAGTCTGCAGAAACTGGTGCAGGATCAGAAGGTGGGACAGTTCTTGGAGAAAAAACTCAAGAACAAGGATTTGGATCAAAACTAATTAAGTCTCCATGGTTCTGGCTGCTGCTTATTGTTCTTGCATATATTACTGCACGTGTCATTAGAAAGCAAAACAAAAAGAAATAGTGGTGTAAATCTACTAAGGATTTTAATCAAACTAGGGCTATTTTTAATAGCCCTAGCTTTGTTACTGGTTATCATCATATTTTACCCTGTAGTTGTTAAAGAAATAGGGTATGAACTGTCAAAACCTAATGAAAATGTATCGGTTTTAGCCTCTAAAAACGATTCTGAAGAGATTGCTGGTGAGAATAAGGAAATAGTAGCCATAGACAAGGATTTTAGCATTATAGTGCCAAAAATAGGAGCTAACTCTAAAGTGGTTTCTAATGTAGATCCTTATGATTCTCAGGTGTACCAAAGAGAATTAACTAAAGGTGTAGCTCATGCCAAAGGTACTGTTTATCCTGGACAAGTAGGCAACTCTTTCTACTTTGCTCACTCTTCAGATAATTTTTATAACGCAAATAAATACAATTCTGTATTTTATCTTTTGAATAAACTAGAAGAAGATGATTTATTTTATTTTGTTTATAAAGGAGAAATATTTAAATACAAAATTCTTCAAGTAAAAGTAGTTGAAGCTGATTCAATTGATTATCTTAAAGGAACAACAGATAGAAAGTTAGCAACACTTATGACATGCTGGCCAGCAGGAACTACAATTAGAAGATTAGTTGTAGTTGGGGAGTTAGTAGACTAATCTCTAATTACTATTTATTAACCTCTTTCTAGATTCAATTTTCTTTGTAGTCTATAATATCTACATGTCTAAAATCTCAAACATTGATTCGGAGTCTACTCCTCAAGAACCTATTAGCTTAAATAATATTAATGAAAATCTTCTTCAAGAAAACGTTTCTCAAGTAACAACTTTATATCCGGAGAAAAATAATATGAATGGAAAAGGAA
>JBAQUF010000011.1:0-5656 GCA_049297375.1 Patescibacteria group bacterium | reverse complement strand
GTGATGGAGTTCTCCTTTAAACCAAGAGTTATTACGAAATTGAAGATCTTGAGTAGGATTTGTTACTGCTATTTCAGAACGCGTATTTACATTTGAATAAAGTGATGTATCCCTAGCTTGACCACCTAATGATGATATTGTGTAGTTTGTTAATATGCTTTCTTTATATGACGGATCTTTAGATTTGGTTGGAGAGCTAAAGAAATTGGTTTGAGGCAATATACTAACAGCTGCTGCTACTGAATTATTGGATCTTTTTTTGTCGTTAGGGATTATGGCAGATGTTCCACTTTGTATTTTTATACCAATGCCTTCTGCAAAAGCTCTAAATGCCTCGTCATCTATGTTTCCTGGTGTTGATTTTGCAGTAAATGAGTCATTAGCTGAATAGAACTTATTACCATACTTTGCCGAAACATTGTTTTGTCCAAAGTAGTACAAAAACTCCGGATTCCAGTAAGACTTATCTAAAACATAATCTGTGCTTGGACCTAAATCCCAGGAAGGTTGAATATCCTTTAATGTTATCGTGTTTCCATTGTGATTACATATTGGTGAAGTAAGATCCGCGGATTCGTATGCCTTTGTGCTCTCAGTAGGACTAGACAACCACATCGCTGGTCCTCCTGTTGTATAGCTGTTTTTTCCATCAAGAGTTATGGTTGTGCTACATTGTTTAAATTCTTCACAGCTAGGGTATGATGATTCCTTTATTTCATCAGCATGTCTTAGGAACACTTCTCCGATACAGTTTGAAAATTGAGAACTTAAGAATCTTGCTATATCTGTAGGGTCCTGGATGTATTGAGTTAAATCTTGTCTCGCAGGAAATTCTTTATAGAAAAGAATAGCATTTCTTGGAGGAATATTCGGTAATTTATTTTGTATCAAGAAATCTGGATCGTAATATAAATGAAGTTCATAAAGTAATATTTGAATATCTCTAATATTGCTCTTGACCTCGCTATCAGCTCCTTTTAACAAATTTTCTAAATCATTTATAGACATGATTGAATCTCCCCATGCTTCTCCTTTATCGTTTGTAAGGTAAAGTTCACCATCTTTAGTTGATAAGCCTAAACTTTGAATTACGCTGTTTACATCTCTACTAGATTCTATATTTTGCATACACTTGCTATTAATTTCAGGATCTCCCGCATATTTTATAGTGCAGTCTAATGACCAAAAAGCTCCTTGTTCAGGATTTGGCGAGTGCCCAAGTGCCACATCCGCTTCTATTATGTAATCAGATCCTGATAGTGGAGTAAATCTAGGATCAGCTCCTTCTAGATCCAAATTAATATCCATATCAACCTTCGGGGCATTGTTTTCATTTTCATATACTGCTTGTGTAGTTAAAGTATTATCGCTTGTTGGCGTTGTTATATCATCTTCTAAACCCATTTGTGCAGCTAATGTTTGATTATCGTTTAAGAATTTATAAAGGAATGGGGGAGGAATGTAGGAGAAATCTTTATCTGTGCATTTTACTTCTTGTATTATTTCAGGTAAGTTTTGGAAAGAAGGAATTGCTTGAAGTCCTGCAAATCTATATCCACATGCAAATACTAAATACCTTCTCTTAGAAGGAACAACAGCGTCCTCTATCGCTGATAGATCCCTGCTTTTTAATAAGACTGTACTATCAACCTTTCTTGCAATTAGGTGAAATCTACCATACTCGTTTGTCCACGTAGATGTAAATGGATGAACAAGATTTCCATTGTTTTTACATGTTGGAGAAGAATTATTACACTCATACAAATATACCGAAACGTCTTTCACTGGAGTTAATGCTCTTGTTACCTCTTCACCATTGTCTGACTCTGTAGTTGCGACAGCTGATTTTACAAATCCACAAATAGATATAAAATCCCTGCTTGGAGGGTTAGGGCATCGTGTTCCTTCAATATAAGTAGTTTCTGCTAGAGTTTTGTGTGAGAAACTTAGAGCAGTAAAAGCTACTATAATGGCAAGTAATGACTTAAAATACTTCTTCATATCTCGTTATCTATTATAACAAAGACTTGATAAAATAAACCAAGAAATGATGATAAAAGGAAAGTTTTTAGCAAAAAATAGAAAAGCATTGTTTAATCACACACTTCTTGAGAAGTATACTGCTGGAATTGTATTAAAAGGGTATGAAGTTAAGGCTATAAGAGAAGGAAAAGTAGATTTTGAAGGGTCGTATATTAAAGTAGTAAATAATGAAGTAGTTATCCTTAATCTTAATATTGGTAAGTATTCAAAACAGTCAAAGGAAATAGGTGACATAGATTCTAGAAAAGCAAGAAAGCTTTTATTAAATAAGAAAGAGATACTTGAATTGTCTAGGGATATGTCAGAGAAGGGGAAGACTGCAGTTCCTTTAGCTTTAATAATAGTTAACAATAATATTAAGCTTGAGTTTGCAGTTGTTAAGGGTAAGAAAGAGTTTGAAAAGAAACAAGCAGCTAAAGATAAACAAGTACAAAAAGATATGGATGTTGAATCAAAAGAATTTAGAAGAGAGTACACTTTATAGGTTGATTTAACAACAAAAATATTGTAGAATTCGTTTCACCAGCTTAAGTTAAAAGTTGCTGTACTTTTACAAGGGGATGCACAGGATTTGACTGATACAGTTTTGCATAATTGCAAGTAGGTTTGCGGGTGCCTTAAACCAGCAAAAAATATAAATGCCGAAAAAGCATTTGTGCCAGCAATGGCATATGTTAACGCTTAATTTTATTAAGAATTAACAGACAACAGGAATTCTTCCTAGAGAGTTCTTGGCTTAGTCTAATAAAGCTAGGATGAGGTTATTTAAGATTGGTTAGCTTAAATCGCCAAGGGATAAATCTCAAAGAAATTACCTGCAGAAAGTTTAAGGGTTTGATAAACACCTGCTTTCTTAAGATAAGTTTATCTAAACTTGTAGATGCTATGTATAAAGTGTATTAGGACGGGAGTTCGATTCTTCCCATCCCTACCAAGATGTCATAAGTACCGTGTATATCGCAGTTTGTTTGCAAACACATAAATAAAAAAGAGAGGAGGGGAAAGTGTCCGTTTATCCTAAGAAAAGACGGAAGCTTTCAAAGAAGGAGTCTGAAAGGAAACATGCCATTAGAAGAGCAAAAGAAAGGTACAACATTGATCTCACAAGCGGTGATATTAAACAATTAATAAGAGCTATCCAAACCGGACAAGCAACATATGTGAGGAGATTGTCCAACCGTGTAACTAAGTGGAGTATTCCTGTTCCAAAACATCTTGCAGAAAAGTCTTTATATCCGGAAATGATTGTTGTTTACGATAAGGAAAGAAAGGAGATTGCTACGTTTCTGCCTAAGTAACCCCTGTTAGGATTAGTCATCTTCGGGGGTTATTTTTTTATCTAGCCCTACTAGAATATGTTACCTTTACCTTCTATTCTTTTCCCCACATAATACCTACAGGTCAAAGTTGATTGGAGCTATAGGTATATAAGCTGCTATAAATTGTAGGTAGAGGGTATTTACCTATGTGGATAACTTATGGAAAAGATAATTAATACATTATTTCCTCCAAAATGTGTCTTTTGTGGTTGTGTTGGGGATGTATTTTGTGAAAATTGTATTTCTAACTGCTTACTGCTTTTGGAACAGCGTTGTATCGTTTGTGATAAACCTAGCATTGATGGTATGACTCATAAATACTGCTATAAAGCAGGAATACCCACTCAAGTACTGAGCGTCTTCGTATATGGAGGTAATGTTAGGGGTTGCATTAGAAAATCTAAGTACTCCTCTAGAATGTTTATGTGTTTAAAGAGATTATCTTTTGAAGGTGTAAATTTAGCTTATGAATGGGGATATAACTTTAAAGATTTTGTTATTGTTTCTATTCCAATAAGTAAAGAAAAGCAAAAGCTAAGAGGTTTTAACCAAGTGGATGTAATATCAAAATCATTTTCAAAAAGATTTAAATTAGAAGTAGATAATTCTCTTTTAAAGAGAATTAGAGACACAAAATCACAGCATAGTTCTAGCAGGAAACAAAGATTTAAAAATGTTAGCGATTCTTTTATTTCCAACTGTAATGTTAAAGGAAAGAAAATTCTTCTAATTGACGATATAACTACAACAGGTGCTACATTCCTAGAAGCTTCCAAGGTTTTATACCAAAATGGAGCAGTTGATGTTAAATGCTTTTCTTTAAGTAAAAAGCTCTAACTTTGGTATAATGTGAGCATTCTTTACTCTTGGAGGGTTGGCAGAGTGGTAATGCAGCGGATTGCTAATCCGTGACTAGGTTAAACTGGTCCACAGGTTCAAATCCTGTACCCTCCGCCATAATAATCTACTAAGGTATTAAAATAAGATGGAAAGAACACGAATTTTTAGTTTATTAAAGTTTTATGTAGTACTGGGACTATCCGTTGTTATTGGTTATTTTCTCTCTACTCTCCTTTGGAATCATATTAGCTTACCATTTTCAAATCCTTACCTTGCATCTGGAAAACTAGCACAAATCGAGTTTAATCCAGTAAATAACTATATTAGATTTATCATTTTTGTTTTAATGCCGGTACTGGTATTTGCTCTTTCTCTTCTTGTACCTTCAGTTAAGAAATTAGTTTTAAATGTTTTTTCTTCTTTAGGAAAAGACACTGAAAGTTCTAATGCTAATGGAGTTAACCAAGCTAAAGCTTCGTTTTTAAGTGAAAAGTTTCTAATTATTACCCTTTCTTTACTGGTTCTCTTTCCATGTTTAGTATTTGCTCAAGAGGATTTTACAACGTCTGGTTTTGATATCTTTCATGAAGGAGAACAAATAACACCTGCATTTAACCATATAAATGGAAAGGGGACTTGGTCAGGAACATTATTTGTTCATGGAGCTTTCTATGACATGTTTACTGCTGTTCTTGGATGGAAGTTGTTTGGAGTAAATTCCATTGGAGCTTACAGAATTACTGTTGAGTTGTTAAAGATTCTAGTACCAGTAGGACTTGCACTTCTATTATTTGCGATATGGAGGTCATTTAAGGATAAAACTAAAGATACTTCTTCATTGCTAGTTCAAACAATTCTTTTCTTTTATTTAGTATCATTAAGAATTCAAAATTTTGATAGAAGAGACGTTCCTCTTTTGTTTGGAATGTTCTTTTTGATAATGGCTTTGAATAAAAGGAGTAGGGTTTTGTATTTTGTTGCAGGTTTATTCTCATCAATAAGTGCTTTTTACAGTTTAGATATGGGAATATACTTTACAGCTCTTGTGATATTGTTTGTACCTGTTGTTGCTTTAATAAAGGTATATAAACCCAAAGACTTAGCAACTTACTCTGCTTACTTATTCTCAGGAGTTATCTTTGGTTGGGTGGTTTTTTATTCTTTGGTTGGACATAAAGAGTTTTTATCTTTTATTTCTAACTTTGGTTATTTTTACAAAGTTAAAGATTTAATTGATTCTTATGTTTACCCATTTCCTAGTTTACTTAAATCTTTTCGTTTTACACTTCCACTTATTCTCTTAAGTTTAAATGTTCTTATTTATGCAGTTTTATTCTTCTTTGTTTATATAAAGGGTAGATATAAGAATGAAGGAGTTGTACATGGACTTTTAACTTTAATTTCTCTTATACACTACAGATCTGCATTAGGTAGAAGTGATTTAACTCATGTAG
>JBAQUF010000010.1:0-14073 GCA_049297375.1 Patescibacteria group bacterium | reverse complement strand
CTTTTTTGGGTGTAGTTGATGATTATCAAAATACACATCCATCTTCAAGCTACAGATTAATGGAAAACCCTGTTCTTAGGTTATTTCTTTTATTCACATCTGTTCTACCAGTTATTCTTTCCGGGGTAATGATTTATTCAGTTAGTAATCCACTTGGAGGAGCTATAAATTTAAATATATTTGAAATACAAACAAACTATGGAATACTCCCTGTTATTCCAATATTTATTACTGCTGTTTGGGTTGTTTGGTTAATGAATGTTTTATCATGGTCAAATGGAGTAGATGGACAATTTTCAGGAATTGTTGGTATAGCTTCTATTATTATTGCTTTATTAGCCTTAAGATTTGAGGAAATTGAACCTCACCATATTCAAATAGCTACTCTTGCAGCTATAAGTGCAGGAGCTGCCTTTGGATCAGTAAAATTTAACTGGCACCCGTCGCGAATAATGTGGGGATTTGGAGCCATGTCCGCTGGGTTTATAATTGCAAGTTTGGCAATACTTGCTCAAGCAAAAATTACAGTATCCGTTCTTATTATTCTTATTCCATTTTTAGATGCTTTTTACACTGTTGTGAGGAGATTAGCTAGAAAGAAAAGTCCTTTCAGAGGTGATAAAGGGCATCTACACCACATCCTTCTTGATAGAGGTTGGAGTGTAAGCAAGGTAGCACTGTTCTACTGGTTAGCTACTGCAGTGTTTGGAATTATTGGTCTTCTTTCTCCAGAAAGAATGGTGTTTAAAGTAGCTCTTATTATATCTGGTGTGGTGGGATTCACTTTGATAATTTTCAATGTTAGTTTAACAAGGAGAGAGAAAAGGTTAGATATTAAATCTTCGTCCCCATCCCTATAGTTTGCTTTATCATTTAATCTTCCTTTAATATTTATATATAGAATAACGTATAGCAAAAAATTTAGACTAAGATGAGACTCCTCCTTATTGAAGACGATAAGAACTTGCTTAAAGATGTGATTGATGAAGCTGAGAAAAACTACATAGTAGATGTGGTGTCCAGTGGATCTGATGGGGCTTACCTATCCCAAGTTAATGACTACGATGTAATGGTTGTTGATTCTAATCTCCCGGATATTGATGGAGTAGAAGTATGTAAAATGACAAGAGACGCAGATGTTAACACCCCAATACTTCTACTGTCTGAAGATAGTGAGTCATCACATAGAGTGAAAAGTTTAGATGCTGGAGCAGATGTTACTTTTCCAAAACCAGTAAATGTAGATGAATTTATGGCTCAACTAAGAGCTCTTTCAAGGAGAAACGGAATGCTAAGTCATAGTAGTGTGATAAAAGTTGGAAAAGTGGAAGTAGATTTTAAAAAGAAACAAGCTTATGTAAATAAGAAACCCATTCTTCTTAGAAGAAAAGAATTTGATCTTCTTGAATATCTTTTATTAAACAAAGGTAGAGTGGTATCTAAAGAAGAAATATTAGAGCACGTCTGGGATCAAGGGATATATGTTTTTAGTAATACTGTTGAAGTTCATATAAAGAGTTTAAGAGGAAGACTAAGTAGATTTGCTGGAAAGAAGTTTATTAAAACAGTAAGAGGCTTTGGTTATAAAATCGATGCTTGAGAAAAACTTCTAAAACCACTATTATCAGTATAGTGTTTCAACAAATATATCAAATAATTAGAACAGCAAGACCTAGGCAATGGTTAAAGAATCTAAGCGTATTTGCAGCACCTGTACTTGCTGGAAGACTTTTTATAGGTGATACATTTAATCTCTCATTTAAGGCATTTATAGCATTTTGCGCAATGTCTTCAGGAGCCTACTTTTTAAATGATATAGTGGATGCTCCAAGAGATAGACTTCACCCGATTAAAAAGAATAGACCTATTGCATCAGGAAAACTTTCTGTTCCTTTAGCAGCTTTAGTATCTTTAATGCTTATATCTGGATCAATAATTTATTCCTTTTCACATCTTGATGACTACTTTTCTATGATTCTTGTTTTCTATATCCTTCTTCAACTTGGATACTCTTTTTACTTCAGAAATGTAATTATCTTGGATTCATTAATTGTTGCATCAGGATTTGTAATTAGAGTATTTGCTGGAGGTTTTGCATCCAGAACTTCTGTTTCCTCATGGCTTGCCTTAACAACAATTGGAATATCAATGCTTATGGCTTTTGGAAAAAGAAGATCAGAGAAAACTATTCTCGCAAAAATTCTAGGAACAATGGAAGATGTGGAAACAAGAAAGACACTTAGGCATTATCCGGATGCTCTTCTTGATAGCATGATATCTATGTCTGCATCTTATACTATTCTCACATACTCTCTTTTCACATTTATGAGCTCTCCTGTTGGTGTAGGTTCTAAGATATCAACGTTTTTACCTTCCGTCTTAAAGAATCCTAAACTTATGATGCTAACAATTCCTATTGTTATATATGGTGTAGCAAGGTATTTGTATGTAATCTATGAAAAAGAAGAAGGAGAGTCCCCAGAAAGAGCTTTGTTATCAGATAAACCACTCCTAACGACTGTTGTTCTTTGGGGGATGATAACAATGATGATAATATTCTTTCTTCCTGAGCTTGGTTAGTCTTCAGTGTTGCTTGATTCAGTAGATTGGTAATAATCTCTTTCCATTTTCATTATTGCTTCTTCCACCTCCTCTGGAACGTCTTCCATGTTATTGATTTTATTCTCTGCACCTTCTCTCTTATCTTGAGCTGATAAGACAGTAGATTTATCTTGATATTTAATTATCCCCATAGATGCAATCGGAAAGACTAGCATTCCAAGAAGAATTATAAGAAGTCCAGAGTTAGCAAGTGTTTTAATAATCTTTTTAATCATTTTATTCCTTTCATTGTAAGTATTTACTATCTACATCGTAGTGCCCCTTATCTTCCTTTTCTATCTTTATTTCTTCATCTACATCAAGAGCAAAAAGAACAGTAGATACAACTGTAACTCCAAGGGTAATAAAAAATACCCACTTATACATAACTCCAGACAACGTCATTACTCCATTAACAATTAAGAGAAGATAAGCATACGAAAGCCATATAGCTCCTTGAGTATACAGATCAAAAGAGTTTTGAATTAACGAATACATCTTTAGTGAAAATAACTTAGATGTAATGTTAGGTTTTATATGTGATTCATGAAAAACAAGTGATTTAATAAGAACAAAAAGCAGTCCTATAACCAGCATTACTACCATGACAAGAGCAGAGTAGGAATTTACTCTCACATATTCTTCTATGCTTCCAAAAACAAAACCAGATCTTGAAAGCTCAAACTCTGAATTAAAGTACTTAGAAACAAGCACTACTGATATTATCCTTGTAGCTAAAAGAAGAATAGCAGGTAGTATTGCCTTATCAATTAGTTTCACTAAAACTTTTGAGATCATATAGTTTGCCTGCTTTTTACCTCCAATACAAAGACAAACCAAGAGCAGGACTGATATGATATTACTACCATGAGAATTGTCGAGTCAATGAAGCAATTTTTTAAAAAGCCCTACCTTTTATTTTTTTCTATCCTTTTGTTCTTTACCCCATTAATTTTGGTAACTAATACAAATGAGCTTTTTGAATTTCCAAAGATGTTTTTTATTTATATTTTTGGATTGTTTATCATTTTTTTCTTTATATCGGATTTAATTATTAATAAACCTAAGATAGTTAAACCTTCTGTTCCTATACTGTTATTTTTACTTTCTACATTTTTATCTACTATTTTTTCTTCACACTTCTACACATCTTTCTTTGGTTATTACTCAAGATTTAATGATGGCTTTCTTTCTTATCTAATATTCTTTGGTCTTTACTTTGTAGCAATAAATAAACTAAATAGAGAGGACCTTTTTAAACTTCTTGAAGTATCCCTTCTTCCAATAGTTCCCATTAGTATTTATGGATTAATCCAGCACTTTGGGGGTCCTAGTATTTTCTGGAACTTACCTGCGGTAGAGAGGGCTTACTCAACAATAGGACAGCCAAACTGGCTTGCTCAGTATTTATCTATGCTTCTTCCTGTTTGTTTATTCTTTGCAATTACCGATAGTTTTAATAAATTCAAATACTGGTTTTTTCTTTATTCAATAGGATTCTTTTGTCTTTGGGTTACATACTCTATGTCTGGATTAGTTGGATTTATATCTGGTGTTGTAGTTTTATCATTAGTGATAACTCATAAGAAAAAGGACGTAAGTAATTATTCATCTGAGATGGCATCAAACAACGTTTTAACTAGAGTAGCTTTTCTTGTTTTAATATCTTTATCAATAAGTATTACTAACATGGGTATTTTTAAAGGTAAGGTTAACGATGCAATTACTGACATTAAAAGAACAGTAAGTGTAGTTAAAAAAGTTTATGCTTTGGATAACAGTTATGAGATATCAGACCCTGGTTTTATTAGAATAGAACTATGGAAAAGTACGTTTAAGCTTATTAAGTCTAGTCCTAAAGTATTTCTCATTGGCACAGGCCCAGAAACCTTTCCTTACCATTTTCAACCGTTTAGGAACACTAAACTTAACTATTCTTCTGAATGGGACTACGTGTTTAATAAACCACATAATTATTATTTGGAATTGTGGTGTGAATCTGGAGTACTAACTTTATTAGCTTATATGTTGCTTCTTTACATTCTTTCTAGAAAGCTTCCTTGGTTTCTAATACCGTCTCTTATTGTGTTTATGGTAACTAATATATTTGGATGGCCAACAGTATCTACAACTCTTATCTTTTGGTTTTTTCTTTCTTGGAGTGATATATGGAGAAAAGAATGAATGTTAAGGGGATAAAAAGGAATATATTTCTTATAGCGCTATGGATAATATTTCTTATTGCTTCTTTATTGTTGTGTAGAGTTTATATAGCTGATATATATTTTAAGAAATCTCAAGTGTTGTTAAAGATAGGAGACGGGGAAGACTCTCTCCTTTACGCAAATAAATCAGTTAGCTTAAATCCCTTTGAACCTAACTATTACAGAGGGAGAGCTAAGGTTAATACAGTTAGGTTGGTATCTATTGATAGTACTGGAGACATGAAGGAGTTTATTTTATTTGATCTTCAAAGAGCCTTGGATTTAAATCCTTCTAATTTAGTTACTATTAGAAACTCCATTCCCCTATACTACTTTCTTGCAGTAAAGGATTTAAACACAGGGTCAGGAGTAGGTAATATTGATGAAGGATACATCAGTTATACAAAAGAGTTCTTTAGAAATACAAAGAATAGTTATTGGAATGATGCTGGAGTAATATCGTCTGTTGCTAAATATGAAAAGAAACTTGGGTTAGTGGATGAATATGAAGAAAGTGTAGAAAGGATAAAAGAATTAAGACCTGATCTTCTTGAGTGGAATGATTCTTTTAGATGATTTTACTGAATAAGCTTAGTACCACACTATTGTGATAAGGAAACGTAAGCCGATGACACCCAGCCTTCAACTGTATCCGATACCTTTATCTTTACCCAATCAGTTTTTTCTTCAATTACAGTGTATGAATTTCCTGATGTTACTCTAGATATTTCTGTACCATTTAAGCTTGAGTCACTTCTTACTCTTAACCATCCTGTTGGAGTATCTAATACCTTTGCTGTTTTTGAAGAAATACCAAGTGCAGATAAAGTATTCAAAGCATCTTTAGCTTCTTTAGTAAGTCCTGCACCATCAGATAATCTTCCAAGATAAACTCCTTTTTTAATATCCTTTAGGTTATCAAAATCTTCTTTCGTTTGAACTAATGTTCCTTCTGAGTTGTAGATGTTTCCGCTATAATCTATAAAGTAATCAAACACATTTTCTTTGTTTAATCCCACATCATCTATGTTTATTCCTCGTGTTTTATTCCAATACAATATTCCTTTAACCCATGATGGTGTATCAGATGTTAGTGCTGTGTTATCTGAAGATGCATCATACAAGCCTGCAGATCCTTCAAATGCTTTTACATTTGAAGAAACTGGATATGGAAACAACTTAATGGAGCCATTTAATGTATATCCTTTTTGAATATTTACTCTTGCAGTTTGAGTCTCATATCCTGAAAGGGATATTTTTAACTCATAATCTCCTGCCGCTATTGATGATGAAGAAAATGGAGTTTTGCCGATTTCAGTTCCATCAATTGATACTGCTGCACCAGATGGATCGGATACTATTCTCAAAGTATCGTTTGGATTATCTTTATCAAACCAAAATTCTTGACCTGAAGAGAATACATCTGAAACTCCTAGATCTCTAACTATTCCCACTCCAAAGGCTTGCCCCTTTTTAGATGGTAAGAATTTTATTGTAGTTTGGTATTGTTGGGAGCTGCTCTTTACCGTAACGGTATTTGTTCCAGATTTTATACTTTTTGATTCAAATGGAGTCTTACCAACTTCTTTGTTATTTACTAGCACAGTAGCTTCTCCATTTACAACTTCCACTGTCAGTCCTGCTTTTCCACCAAATCCCCCAAGGTATTTGATTACTTCTCCTCCAAAGAATACAACCAGAGCAACACCTAGTATTCCTAGGAAGTATATAAGAGCAGTTGAAAATGATTTATTGTCGTTTCTTATAGTAGATACTGCCATGTCTTTATACCTAAATTATCACGATGATGGTAAAATAGCAATATCAATTAGTTGGCTTCGCAGCTTGATTTGGCCTGGTAGCCAAGTGGTAAGGCGAGGGTCTGCAAAACCCTTATACGCGGGTTCGATTCCCGCCCAGGCCTCCAAAACTAGAAAATAACAAGTTATGACAACAAAAGAACTAAAAGAAAAATACATAAAGTTTTTTAAAGACAAGGGACATGCTGTTATTCCTTCTGCTTCTCTTATTCCAGAAAATGATCCTACAGTGCTTTTTACTACTGCAGGAATGCATCCTCTTGTTCCATATCTTCTTGGAGAAAAGCATCCTTCAGGAAGTAGACTTGTTGATGTTCAGAAATGTATAAGAACAGTAGATATTGAAGAAGTTGGAGATAATGTTCACTTAACATTCTTTGAAATGCTTGGTAATTGGTCTCTTGGAGATTATTGGAAAAAAGAATCTATAACATGGAGTTTTGAATTTTTAACGAAAGAGTTAGAAATTCCTATTGAAAAGTTGGCTGTTTCTTGTTTTGCAGGAGATGAAAATGCTCCAAGAGATACAGAAGTTGCAAATGTCTGGAAATCTTTAGGAATAAGTGAAGGTAGAATATATTTTCTTCCCAAAAAAGATAATTGGTGGGGTCCAGCAGGAAACACAGGACCTTGTGGACCAGATAGTGAGATATTTTATTGGACTGGAAAGGGAGATCCTCCTGATTTGGTAACAGCAGATAATAAAGAAGGATGGGTTGAGATTTGGAATAATGTTTTCTTGCAATATGAAAAAACAAATGATGGTAAATATATCTCCTTAAAACAAAAAAATGTAGATACAGGAATGGGAGTAGAAAGAACAACTGCAGTGTTAAATGGTAAGGATAATGTATTTGATATTAATGAGCTTAAATTAATTGCAGACGGAATTAGAAAGATATCTACCAAAGAAAATGAAAGATCCTTAAGAATAATTATTGACCACTTAAGAGCATCTGTTTTTATTCTTGGGGATCAAAGATGCATTGCTCCTTCAAATGTTGATCAAGGATATGTTTTAAGAAAATTAATTAGAAGATCAATTAGACATGGAAAAATGCTTGGAATAAATAAGCCCTTTCTTGTTGGTTTATCAAGGATTGTTGTAGATGAGTACTCAGGAGACTACCCAGAATTGAAAGAAAATCAGAACTTTATAGAAAAATACCTAGGTCTTGAAGAAGAAAAGTTTACTAAAACATTAAATGAAGGACAAAAAGAATCTTTAAAAAAGATTGAGAGCCTATTAGATTTAAATGAAAAGATAAAAACATTAGGAATTGAAGTATTGAAAGCAGCTAAAATTTCTTTTGATCTTTATCAATCAAGTGGCTATCCACTTGAAATGTTTCTTGAAGATTTAAAAGATAAAAAAGGATTAGATAAAGATGCTTCAGATAAGATTTGTGAAGATGTTGGAAGGTTAATTTCTTCTCATCAAGATATTTCAAGAGCTGGATCAGAAAAAAGATTTAAAGGAGGATTATCTGATCAAAGTGAGATAAATGTTAAATATCATACTGCTACCCATTTATTAAACATGGCTTTAAAGAAGGTTCTTGGAAATCATGTTAGACAGATTGGTAGCAATATTACTGGAGAAAGATTAAGATTTGATTTTCCAAACTCTGAGAGATTAACACGAGAGCAGATATTAGAGGTAGAAAATATTGTTAATGAGATTATTGACAATAAACTATCTGTTGGATGTGTGATTCTTTCTAAAGAAGAAGCTATTAAAAAAGGAGCAACTTATCTACAGGGTGAACAATATCCAGATCAAGTTAAAGTCTATTTTGTAGGTGATAACTTAGACTCTTCTGTTAGTAAAGAATTTTGTGGAGGTCCTCATATAACAAATACAGGTGATTTAAAACATGTTGGAATATTTAAACAGGATAAGATAGGTGAAGGAAAGATGAGAATATACGCTAGATTTAAAGAATAATTTCTCATCTCTAATTACAAGGCTTGAAAAAGTATAAATTTTTTGTAAAGTATTATCGGAGGTTAAATTACTATGACTACAGTAAATAAAATAAAACCATTATCTGATTATTTATTAATTGAGCCTACTGAAGGTGAAACAAGACTACCTTCAGGCATTGTTATTCCTGATACTGCAAAGGAAAAACCACAAGAAGGAAAGGTATTAGCTCATGGTCCTGGCAAAAGAGATGATAGTGGAAATGTTGTTCCAATGGGTGTAAAGGTAGGAGATGTAGTTATGTATAAAAAGTGGGGTGGAACTGAAATTAAAGCTGAGGGGAAAGATCTTCTTTTAGTTAAAGAAGAAGATATCTTAGCAATTATTGAAGGTTAATTCTAATTAATTAGGAGGAAACATATGTCTGCAAAAAATATTATTTATGGAGAGGATGCAAGAGAAAAACTTAAAGAAGGAGTAGGAAAGCTTGCTAAGGCAGTCTGTACTAGTTTTGGTCCAAGAGGAGGTAATGTTGCTTTAGAAAAAAGCTGGGGGACTCCACAGGTTGTTCATGATGGAGTAACTATTGCAAAAGAAATTGAGCTTGAAGATAAATTTGAAAATCTCGGTGCTCAAATAGTTAAAGAATCTGCATCAAAAACAAATGACGTTGCAGGAGATGGAACCACATCTGCTATAGTTCTTGCTAATGCGTTAGTTGAAGAAGGGTTAAATAAAGTAGCTTCTGGTACAAACCCTATGGTTTTAAGAAGAGGCTTAGAAAAAGCAACAGATGTTCTTGTTGAGGAGATATCTAAAATATCAAAAAAGATTTCCAGCAAAGAAGAAAAGATTCAAGTTGCAACTATTTCCGCACAAAATTCTGAAGTAGGGAAACTTATTGCTGATGCTATGGAAAAGGTTGGTGATGAAGGAGTGATTACTGTTGATGAATCAAAAGGATTTAATCTTGAACTTGAATACAAAGAAGGGATGCAGTTTGATAAAGGATACTTATCTCCATATTTTGTTACTAATGCAGAAAAGATGGAGTCTGTTATTGAGAACCCGTACATACTTGTTACAGATTCAAAGATATCAAACATGCAAGCTATGCTTCCTCTTCTTGAAAGTCTTATGAAAGTATCTAAAGATTTAGTTATTGTTTGTGATGACGTTGATGGAGAAGCACTAGCTACTCTTGTTGTAAATAAACTAAGAGGAATTCTTAATGTTTTAGCAGTTAAAGCTCCGGGATTTGGTGATAACAGGAAGGCAATGCTTGAAGATATTGCAATACTAACTGGAGCTACTTTTATTAGTGAAGAAAAGGGAAGAAAGCTTGATTCTGCTGTAGTGGAAGATTTAGGAAGAGCAGATAGAGTTATTTCTGATAAAGATAGCACCACAATTGTTGGTGGAAAGGGCGATGAAAAAGAAATAAGAGAAAGAATAAAGATGATTGCAACACAAATTGAAAAAGAAACATCAGATTATGATAAAGATAAGCTAAAGGAAAGGCTTGCTAAGCTTAGTGGTGGTGTTGCAGTTGTTAGAGTTGGAGCAGCTACGGAAGCAGAATTAAAAGAATTAAAGTTAAGAGTAGAAGATGCTGTTCAAGCTACAAAGGCTGCAGTTGAAGAAGGTATTGTTCCTGGAGGTGGAATTGCTTTCTTGAGAATTAAAGAAGCATTAACAGATGTTAAGTATGATGGGGATGAGCAAGTTGCTATAGATATTTTAAGTAAAGCTTTGGAGGTTCCAATTAGATACTTAATTAAAAATACCGGTCATGATGTTGATACTGTTCTTAAGGAAATAGATAAAAGATCAAAAGAAGAAAAGAATAAAAATATAGGATTTGATGTATTAAAGATGGATTATGTTGATATGGTATCAGGGGGAATTATTGATCCTGCTAAGGTTACAAGAAGTGCTCTTCAAAATGCAGTTTCTGCTGCAACTATGATAATTACTACAGAATGTTTGGTTACCGACGTACCAAAGAAAGAAGAAAAGACAGCAGCTCCTAGCATGGAAGATTATTAACTGAGAAATAGAACAAAAGAAGCCAATACACGTGTAAGAGGGTATTGGCTGTCTTTGACCCTTATTGTTTAGAGAGTCTTTCTACTATTTTGTTAAAGGCATCTGTCGGGAGAAGTGTAACTGGGACATATTGATCAGAACTTACCCCCGCATAACAAGGAACACAAGGAGTATACTTTTCATTCTGGATTGAACCCCTGTCAACTAATATATTCCCATTGCTCTTTACTATTCGCATTTGAACAGTACCACCAGGTCTTTCCTCCGCTGGGTAGCTTTCAACAATCATGAGGCGTTCATTCGTGTCTGCGAACATTGCCCAAGGAAGTGTAAAAGCCACCTGACCTACAGCTAAACCACTTATTGTAGGTTCTTTCATAGAACTTGGAAGAAAAGAAGTTCCTTTTTCGCCTGTCTTTTCATTTGAAGGTTCACAGTTCTCACAGAAAAGGGAGTTGCGTTCCAAGGTCATCCCTCTTCCACAATTAAGACATGTTCTTCTTTTAGAGCACATTTTTCTCTCCTTTAATTTCTTTTCTAGTTTATTACACAGCCATTATAACATAGGTGCTAAGTTGTGTCGAACACTACAGGACATAGAAATGCAAGTTGTTAAAAGTTGCTTTTAAGCAGTTTCTTATAACTCTTTAATATCCACCTACTGTTATCGTTCTTATTAAAATGAATAAGTTTGTTTGTTATTGTTTCTGTTGTCATTCTTTTCTTCATATAAATAAGCTGTGAAATCATAGCTATCTTTTCTATAAACTTCATTAATATACTTTTTGATAATTTTAATTTAGAAAAATCATCTGGATAGTTAATCTTAAAATTAGGATAATAATTTCTAATCCATCTATTTTCATAAATAAACTTAAAGTACATATTTTCTTTCTCAAAGATTGGTTGCATGGAAATAATGTTTTGAGCTACATACAAATTTCTTCTTTTTTTAGTCCAAGGCAACTTTGACTCATCAATAAAAATATTTGGGCATATCTCCCTGTTTTCATGTTCCTTAGGAAGTTTATTTAATATAGAAAGAGTTAAAAAAACAAAGCCTCTTGTAAGCCAGACCCTATCTTTACTTGTAACAAAAAGAAGATCAATATCTGATTTTTCTTCTGCATTGTAGTTTGCTACAGATCCGGTTACTGCAATCATCTTAATCCATGGAATTCTTGCAATATATTCCAGTACTTTCTTATTCCTTTTCAATATATTTTCAGTATTTTCTTTTCTTTTATCCCAATCTATTGGTTCTACTCCATGTAAAATATATTTATCGTCAACTTTATCTATTAAGTCCTCTTTAGTTTGTTTCTTTAATTCTCTTTTGACTTGTTTACTATTTAAACCATCTTTTGATATTAGCATTGATATCAACTGATAATAAGTTAATGGGTATTTAAACACTCCGCTGTATGCAAGAGTCTTTTTAATGGCTAATTTACATGGAGTTGTCTTCACTTTACTCATCTCTAAATTTCTCTAAATTCTTCTTTCAATCCTAATTTCCTTAAATTAATAATTAAATAAAACTAAATGGAATCGAGTACCTCATTTACTACTTTATCAGCAAGATAGTTTTTTGATCTTGGGATGTGATGATACAAAACCTCTTTGAAGTTCTTCTCTAAATCTTTTGCTTCCTTCCAAAATATCTTTATCTTCTTATCTTTAACCTTAAAATCTCCATTCAACTGATTTACCACAAGAAGACTGTCTAAGAAACACTCCAACTCCTTAGCTCCCTTTTCTTTACACTCTTTTAAACCTTCAATAATGGCTTTGTATTCTGCTTCATTATTTGTTGATTTACCAATGAATTTCCCCACCTCTTTTATTACCTTTCCTTCATTGTTTTTAATTATTACTCCAATAGCTCCTGGACCAGGATTACCTCTAGCACCACCGTCTGTATATAGAATGAGTTTCATAATAACGTTAATCTTTTAGATACTCTTTAATGCAAATAATAAGTAAATAAAGAGTTGTTGAAATTAATAATCCACAAAATCCAAACACTACTGCAGATCTATAGCTTTGTTTAACAACGGGTTTATCAGATACTTTAACAACCATAAGATTTGGATCTCCATCTTTGTTTATTTCATAAGTTGTATCAAGAAGAGTTTCGGATAACTTATTCCATATATCTTCAGATATATTTAAACTGTCTGCCCTTACAGTAATAGAAATAATTTGAGGACCAGTCTTTCTAACTTTCATCATCTTGGATATTTTTCTTAAACCTTCTTCAGTTGCTTCCATTCCTAGCTTCTCAATGACTATCTTTTTTAAATCTAAACTTTCAGCAAGAGCCACAACAGAGTTGGTGTAAGACAAAGCAGTTTGTTGTCCATAATATCCTTCATAAGTAAAATAGTTTTTTTCACCACTTATGCTTCTTTTTATGTAAAAAGATCCTGAAGAAATATACTTTGGAGGTAAAAAACACAATCCTACTCCCAAAGCTGCTCCTAAAATAGCTATAATTACAAACTGAGGTCTGTATTTTCTTATTTTTTTAATAATTTCCTTTATCTCCATACTAATACCTAATTATACCAGTAAATCATTGTATTCTAGTGCATAATTTCTATATAATTTAGCTGAATTAATAGCAAATTCTGTATACTGTATATAACTTAAATTTGCTGCCCAAATGCCAAAGAAACAAGTAATAACAAAATCTGCTCTTGTACCCACAGTACTAATATCTGGTGGGGCTGGTTTTATTGGATCACATCTTGCAGAAGCTTTATTAGAAAACAAAGCAAGGGTAGTAGTTCTTGATAACTTTAAAACAGGAAAAGAAATACACGTAAAACACTTACTTAAAAACCCAAACTTTGCCTTGTATGATGTAGATATAAATGAAGGAATTCCACTTGATATTGAGAGTGTAGACTATATATTTCATCTTGCAGGATTAGAAGAATATTTATATAGCAAGGATTTTATTAACCTTGAAGCTTTATTTACCAACTCATTAGGAACTAAGAATTTACTTGATTTAGCAACAAAATCCAAGGCTAAGTTTCTTTTAGCTTCAACAATAGATGTATATCAAGGAAGAATGTCTCAGCTTGATCTTGATGAGTATTTTGGATCAACAAAGAAAGAAGAAAACAAGTTTAGTTTAATTGAAGCAAAGAGATTTGCTGAAGCTGTAGTTTGGGAATACTTTAAAAAGTATGATTTAGATGTAAGGATTGTTAGGCTTCCAGAAGTATATGGTCCAAGAATGGATATATCATCTAGTGGTTTTTTAGGAAGCTTTCTTAAAAATATAATTGATGGATCTTCTATTGAAATATATGGAGAAGGAACGGAAGAAAAGTATTACTTATACATTTCCGATGTAGTTTCAGGATTAGTTAAAGCTCAATTTAATCCAAAAACAAAAGGAAATATTTATTCTCTTGCACCAGATGATTCTGTATCTGCCCTTGAAGTTGCTTATCTG
>JBAQUF010000009.1:0-2240 GCA_049297375.1 Patescibacteria group bacterium | reverse complement strand
GTATTAACGTATTTTCTGCCACCCATTTAGGATCCGCAAGATCTTCTGACATTACCTTATAAAATCTTATGTGTTTGGGGTCACCGTTGTGTGATGCGGCCCGTCGGATCTTTGTATCAATTATTGTCCATATAATCGAATGGGTATAATTAAGATGGAACTTGTCATATAAGTTGTATTTTTGAGCAGGAATTCCAGATCTTTTGCATCGTTCTATATCCTTTTCTTGACCTTTATAACCGCAGATACCACACTTGGTAGGTATATTCATTTTCTTCTCCTTTTATTATCTATTTGGGTTGGATGATAATACAGGGTTAAATAAAAATCAAATTCAATATGAGTACTTAGTTGCAATTTTATTAAAGTAAAAATCTTAACCAGCTGTATGAAAATTAGTTGGAACCTTTATATAGCGGAAAGTTAATAAAAAAAGAGACAAACTTTTTATGGTTTATCTCTTGTAATACCCCGTTATTTAATTAGTCAGTATTAAATCATGTTGTATTTTCTAAGTTGATAATATACAACTTGATAGGTAACGGGACTTTTAGAACCGTCCCTATCTTTTTTATAAATTGTGCTTGTGTAGTCTTTACCAAGATAATCATTGAAGGCTTTAGAGGCTTGTTCTTCTAATTCAATACGATCGACCAAGAAAAGAATTCTTCTTGCATTCCCAGTGCGTAAGAAAAGCTTAATTATCGCGGCACAAGTGAGAGTTTTCCCTGTACCTGTAGCCATTTCTAATAGGTAACGTGTCTTTCCAAGCTGCGCTGCTTTTTGGATAGCCTTTACTGCATCTAATTGGTAATCACGCATTATTATAAGTTTGTTTTTTTGACGAAAGTCTTCTTGTTGATCTCCGCCGGCTTTCCACTCGGGTGTATTTTGAAAGTTAGGCATTTGTGATTGAGTAATGTAGTCCTCATTTACTAACTCAGTAGTTAAAGCTTGGGGGTTAGGTATGTATGTTTGGAATTGTTCAAGGGATGCCTGGGCAGGAAAACGCATAATTTGTTCTGGGTTTCCCTCTTTTGTATCCCATAAATAATGAACATTGCCATTAGAAAGAATAATATAACGAGCATGTACGCTATTAGCATAGTCTCGGGCTTGTTCCTTCGCACTTAGAGGATGAATACTTTCTCTTTTAGCTTCAAGGACCGCTAAAGGAAAGCCACCTTGGTCAATAAGAAGATAGTCGATATAACCATTTTTTGTATGTTCAAAATCATCTCCTAGATCTTTAATTTTTATTCCCGATTCAAGTTGGATGCTAGCTTTCCCGAACTCAGTGTCGTCAAAGCGCCAACCCGCTTCGTCTAAAAGTCTATTTATTTTAATTCTGGCTTTAGCTTCTTTTGGCATATATTTAATCTTAATTTAATATTTCTATTTTACCGCGTTTTACCCAAAGTATTACATGGGTTTCTTAATATGTTCAATCTTTTATGCTGTATTATTGGGTTATATGGAACCGTTGAATCTTGACTTACAAAATGAGGTTAAGGTTAGGTGCCCCAACTGTAGACGTACCTTGTCTTGGATTAATGAGGAAACTCTAGGTTTTATACAAATCGTATGTCCCCATACAGACTGTAAAACAAAAACTGACTACCTTTTGTTTTCAGGCAACGCATATGTAATAAACGGAAAACTTCTTAAAAGAAAACATATTATGGATAGATTGCCACTTGAATTTAAAAAGCGTATAATTAGTATATTAGATAATTGAATAGTCCTTGCTGTTGGACATAAAAGTTAACAGCCGAGACACACGAAGTCCACTAATTTAACGAAGACGTTAACGGGTGGATTTTTTTGTGTTTATAAGCATATGAAAATAACAAATATAAAAATAAATGAACTAAAATTTGCTACTTATAACCCTAGAAAGTGGTCAAAAGAAGCAATTAACAACTTAACTGAAAGCATTACAAGGTTTGGTCTAGTAGACCCGATAATCGTGAACTCAGCACCAGAACGTAAAAACATTGTAATTGGCGGGCATTTTCGACTAAAGGTGGCTAAAGATTTGGAATATAAAGAGGTACCTGTAGTTTTTGTAAATATTCCGGACGTTGAAAAAGAAAAAGAACTTAATCTTAGACTAAACAAAAATACAGGAGACTGGGACTTTAAACTATTGGCCGAGTTTGATTCCTCTATGCTAGTTGATATTGGGTTTACTAGTGAAGATTTGGACGACATTTTTGGTTTAGATGAAACTCCGGAAG
>JBAQUF010000008.1:0-3449 GCA_049297375.1 Patescibacteria group bacterium | reverse complement strand
ATACATTAGAGACCCTTCTAAAAGGATAGTTGATTTAGTAAATGAAACTACTGCAAAACTTGGTGAAAAGATAGAAATAATTAAGTTTGTGAAGTTTAGTGTTGGAGAATAAATCTCCTTTTGATATTATCATTGATATGAATACCTTTGACTTAAAGTCCAAGTTATCTAAATCTGTAGATTTTTTAAGATCTGAGCTTAATCAAATTAGAACAGGAAGAGTGTCTCCTCAGCTTATATCGGATATCTCCATTGAAGCCTACAGTGGCACCGTTATGACCTTAAAAGAAGTAGGTTCCATCACTGTTATGGATCCTCACAACCTTGCTGTTATACCATGGGACAAGGGTGTTATGGATGCAGTAATTAATGGTATTAGAAACAGTAATTTAGGATTGGGGGCCGTAAAAGAAGCAGATAGAGTAAGAGTTACAGTTCCGGCTTTAACAGAAGAAAGAAGAGTTCAATTTGCAAAAGAAGTTTCCGAGAAGGTGGAAGAGTCAAAAAATTCTATAAGAAATATTAGACAAGATGCCATGAAAGATATTGATAAGGTTTTCTCTGATAAGTTAATTGGTGAAGATGAAAAATTTAAACAAAAAGAAGAAGTAGAAAAGATAGTTAAAGATTTTATTGAGCAAGCTGACACACTTGGGGAAGAAAAGAAAAAGGAGATAATGACTATCTAAATTACATGAGTGTTCTCAACGTAATTTCCATTTTAATAATTATGTCCCTTCTTGTTTTGATACATGAATTTGGGCATTTTATTGCTTCAAAAAAAAGTGGGGTGAAAGTTGAAGAGTTTGGATTAGGATATCCCCCAAGACTGTGGGGAAAGCAAATAGGGGAAACTCTTTATTCTATAAATCTCCTTCCATTTGGAGGTTTTGTGAAGATTGTTGGGGAAGGAGCAGAAAGTGAAGAAGAAGAAAAAGAATACTTAAAGGATTCTAGAAGTTTTGCATCTAAATCTCCAAAGCAAAAAATATTAATTTTATCTGCTGGTATTTTAATGAATCTTCTTTTAGCAATAGTGTTGTTCTATGTGTTTTTCATCCTTAATAATTTCAAGACTTTCTATATTCCCATGATTTTTGATCATAAATTTAGATTTGGAAGAGAGGAAATTTACAAGACTGTAGTGTTTGATATGGAAGAAGATTCAGCCGCTAAGCAGTATGGAATAAATGTTGGAGATGTAATCCTAAAAATAGATGGAATTAGTATTAATAGTGTTGAGGATATGAGAAAAGTACTATCTGGAAAAGCCGGTGAGACAGTAAAAGCAGAGGTTCTAAGTTTGGGCGATGATTTGTCTCAATCAAATATTAGAACCTTAGATATAATTCCAAAAACTAATGTTTCTCCCCAAGGTCTAGATGAAGGTGATTCTATAATAGGAGTGTATCTGGGAGATGCTGTTTCTATAGTTTATGACAAGCCACTGGAGAAATTGTTATCAGGACCCCTTCATTCATATAATATTCTTTCATACTCAGTGATTGCTTTTGGTAAAATTATTGGATTGTCTATTACCACAAAAGATATATCTCCTGTATCAAACAGTATGGCAGGTCCAGTTGGGGTATTTAATGTAATAGGTAGTGTTTTTAAAGAAGGGGGCTCTAATGTTTCTCTCGCTTTAATGAACACAGTTGGAATTATATCCCTTGGTTTTGCGTTCTCTAATATACTGCCAATACCAGCACTTGATGGCGGTAGAATAGCATTTAAGGTATATGAAGCTGCAACAAAAAAGAAGGTAAGTATTAACTTTGAATCCAAAGTTCATAAGTTCGGGATGATCACCCTTTTAATATTTGCTGCTTTAATTACGTTTAAAGATCTTCATATTTAACCTTTTCATTAGTGGTAGTTGTCCCTTTAAATCAACAAATAGTAGAATGTATATTTATATTATTGTTTCAACCTTCTTAGTGTGGTATAAGTTTTGCATTCTTTCAGGTAGTGTGAGTATACTTTAAAATGTATATTGAATGTAATTTATTTTGTCTTTTTTTATCTAATAATTTTAAGGATAAACATTGAGTAAATAAATTAATTACGGCAAGTAAGGTTAGAACTTGTCAGGTAAACTTAGCGTCTGCTAATTATTTACCATGACAAACTGCTAGAAAGAGGAAAGAGAGTAGTACTGATAAATATTGTATTTATAGTTTAAAATGACAGTTTGGAGGTGTTTTCTGCCAAGCGTAATTTATACGTTTATATCAAACAATATAGTTGAGTGATAACAAATAACTAATGTTTGATGCAATAATATGACAAAAGTAAAAGTTAGACATGGTGAAAGTTTAGATCAAGCTTTGAGAAGATTTAACAAAGAAGTGTTAAAAGCAGGTATACTACAAGAGTTAAAAGATAGAGAGCATTATGTTAAACCTAGCGAAATAAGAAGAAAAAAATATAAAGAACTTAAGCATAGGTTTTATTTGGAAGGTAAAAACAAGTGATAATTGATGGTCTTAGATCTAAATTAGTTGAATACCAAAAAGCCAATGATTCTTTTAAGCTTGGTGTGTTGAGGTTTTTCTTGTCTCAAGTGAAAAACAAGGAAATAGAATTAAGAGCTCAAGGAAAAGAATTGAGTGATGAGGATGTGTTTAAGGTTCTAAGAAAAGAAGTAAAAAATAGAAAAGAAGGAATGGAAACATATACAAAGGCTAATAGAACAGATCTTCTTCAGAAAGAAAAAGATGAACTTGAGGTTTATTTAGAATACGCAAAGTTATTTCCTTTTGAGCTTGAAAGCTCGAACCCAATGGCTCAGAGAAATAATAATCAAAGGATTTAAGTTGTGTCTATGAATATAAAAGGTCTCCTTAAAAAAGAAAATATATATATATCTGTTTCTATTGTTGATGATAAAAGGATGAGGGAACTAAACAGCAATTATCTAAGCAGAGATTACCCAACGGATGTTCTTTCTTTTGAAATAGGGGAAAAACAAGTTGATGGAACGTACTATCTAGGTGATGTAATTGTAAATAAAGAGCAGGCTGAAAGACAATCTAAGGAATACGGAAACAGTTTTGAGAAAGAAATATCTGAACTTGTAGAGCATGGAGTACTTCATCTTTTGGGTGTACATCATAAGGAGGAAAAATGAAGTTAATTGTTGGGTTAGGAAATCCTGGAAAAGAACACGAAAGAAATAGACACAATGTGGGTTACATTGTTCTTAACGAGTACGCAAAGAAACTAGGTTTAGATTGGGAGACTTCGTCAAAGTTTGAATCCAATATTATCCTTCAAAAAGATTTTATCTTATGTAAACCCTTAACTTTTATGAATAACTCCGGAAAGGCAGTTTCTAAAATCTTAGATTTTTATAAAATCAATCCTAAAGATTTAACAATAATACATGATGATGTAGACTTGCCTTTTGTTGTGGTAAAAAGAAAAATGGGGTCTGGATCTGCAGG
>JBAQUF010000007.1:0-34941 GCA_049297375.1 Patescibacteria group bacterium | reverse complement strand
GGTTTTTAAACCTAAGATATGAAGATGCTAATACAAGGATGCTAACTATAATTAAGTCAGATTTAGCTATCCAGTTAATTATTTTCTTTGTTACTAACCAAACTTTTATCCAAAAAGATATTTTCTGGTTCATAAAGAAATTACATCACCCTTTATTCTTAAACCCTTAGACCATAAGGATAAATACCATGCATAAAATGCATAAAATGCAATTAAGGAAAGGAAAAAGTATATTTTGTTTTTACCAGTAAATCCTTCTTTTTTCTTTTCAAATACATCAAACATCCCAATTGTATAAACTGGTATAAACCAAAGTATATATGTTCTTGTAAGTACTGGGGTAAATAAATAGAAAACTGCAAAAGAAATCATACTTAAAATATACTTATCCAATATCTTCTTCTTAAACTGAAGGTAAGAAGTAAGAACCCATCCAAGGACTATACAAACATATCTATAAATATTAGCTGTAACAAGAGAAAATAAAGGAATAGAAGTGTAGTAGGTTATGAAGAAAAGAAGAGGTCTTCCTTGTGGTTCTCTTGATCCATGAACAAAAAATGCTCCTTGAACATACCACATAAAATCTTGAATACTTATCATAAAGGGAATGCTTATTATTATTGCAAACACCGCAGCTCCTAGTAAAAACTTAACTTTATTCTTGGATTTTATTAAGAAAAGTGGAAGGAGAATAACTGGAAAAGATTTAAAAGAAAAGGAAACAGCATAGCATATTCCTGCTTTTATGTCGTCTTTTTCAAGATAATAAAGAGCAAGAAGCATAAAAAGTATTCCAAAAGGCTCTGTGTAAACTCCGGAATTTCTAACTGTTAAGAAAGGGTTTAACCACCAAAAAGTTACTCCAGCCAAAGCTGCCCAATAGCTCTTTTTCCATAATATTTTTAAAATCATTAAGCCTACTCCAATATCAGCTATGAAAACCGATGCTTTCCATACTCTTTGAAGGGGATAATTTATAGCAAGACTTAGTTTATACAAAGGAGAGTATATATAAAGCATTGTTGGAAAGTATGCATACCCATGTTCTTTAGTAGACCCAGGTTCATATGATTCAACAGTATCTTTATAGATATTTTTTCCTGCAATAAAGTCTCTAACTGCCTTTTTATATGTAGAAAAATCCCCCCCAGCTTCATCTAAAACCTTGTATTTAAGGTAAGAAGATGAAAGAAATACACACAGTACTAAACCAATCTTTAGAAGGAACTGTGGTTTTACTATATCTTTTAAGATACCTCTCATATGCATATATTTTACATAAGATATGACTCATAAGCTATATGTGTTGTAAAATTAAGTTATGAATTCAATGGAAGCAATTATCAATAAGGGTATACAAACCGAAGAAGAAGATAAAGAAAGAAAAATATCAAGCCTAAAGATTACAATTGATCAAATAACAAGTAACAGGGTTAAAAAGACTGTGGAAGGTGTATCTAAAGAAGAAATAATAGTTCCAACAGAGGATGCTCCTGCTTTTGCAGAAATAAAGGACACAATTGAAACATCAAAGCTAATTTGGAAAGAAGAAACAAATGGACAGCAAAGACATTTTCACATGGCAACAAAGAAGTGGATAGAGGAACAATTAATACAAGAAGGACTATCCAAGAAAGAAATAGATAAAAAGATGGATTTAGTATTTGATAATGAGTCTAAAAGAAAATGGTATTTCATAAGGGTAGGGTACCCATTTTTAGATGAAGAACATTTAAAGCTTGAATATTATTATGTGGTTAATCCTTATGCGTACACAACACAACAAAATATAAATGAAGGAGAGAGACTTGAAGAAACAGAGCAGCCAGAGCTACCTGGATTTTAATTTAGTACGCCGAAGAAGATTCTACTCCATGATCAGATAAGAACTTTATTGCTTCCATTGCTGCTTCACATCCAAAGCCTGAAGCAGTAATTGCTTGTTTATACCTAAAATCATGTACATCTCCAGCCACATAAACACCTTCTGCTGATGTTTTGTTGTTTTCGTATGATTTTATGTATCCTTTTTCATCAAGTTCCACAAAGCCATCTAGAAACTTAGTATTTGGAGTGTGTCCTATGGCAATAAATAACCCCTTTACATCGTTCATAACTTTTTCTTCACCATTTTTATTATTTACTACTCTTATTCCTTCCAAAATATCTTTTCCTAATACTTCTTTAATTACAGTATTAAATAAAAACTCTATTTTTGGATTTTCAAATGCTTTCTTTTGCATAAATTTGCTTGCTCTTAATTTTTCCTTATCTCCTCTAACAAGAACATAGATTTTTGAAGCAAATTTAGAAAGATATGTAGATTCTTCCATAGCTGCATCTCCGCCACCAACTACAGCTATAACTTTATCCTTAAAGAAGAACCCATCACACGTTGCACAAGCAGATACTCCTTTTCCAATTAATCTTTGTTCACTTTCAAGTCCCAACCATTTTGCAGAAGCACCTGTTGCAATAATCAACACCTTTCCTTTATAAACATTGCTTGAATCTGTTTCTATACTAAAATTTTCTTTAAAAGATCCAGAAACTTTAACTGCATTTTCTTCTACAAAGAAAGCACCGTGTTTTTCAATTTGGCTTCTAATATTAGCAATTAGTTCAGATCCTGAAATACCATCTGGAAAGCCTGGAAAGTTCTCAACTTTTGTAGTTGTTGTTAGCTGCCCTCCTGCTGGATTTCCTGCTATAACAAGTGTTTTTAAGAACGCTCTGGAAGCATAAAGAGCAGCTGTAGAACCAGCTGGTCCGCTTCCTAATACTATTACATCAAAAATGGTACTTGAATCTATCATAAAAGTATTGTATTACACTTATGTGTTATTTAAAAATATTTGATAAAGTTTATCTAACTAATTATGAAAAAAACAAACAAAAAGAAAGAAAATAAAATAGTAAAGAAAGAGAAAGTTATTAAGAAGAGCCAAGAGCATGAAGAAGAGGAGGAGTTAGAAGAAGAGTTGCCAGAAGATGTAAAGGTAGCATTAGGAATGAAGAAGGAACCAAAAGCTAAGATTAATGATATTGACTATATAGCAGAACTAGAAAACGGACTTGATGATTTTGGAATAGAAGAACCTCATAAACCAAGCTTTGATGATGAGTTCGATTCAGATATAGAATAGTGCTACTATTATTTTATTCCTGCGACGGTAGTTCAGTTGGTAGAACGTCTCCCTTCCAAGGAGAAGGTCGCCGGTTCGAATCCGGTCCGTCGCTCCAGAAGTTCAAAGTTACAACCAACTCAAGAGATATTACTAATGAATAAAAAATCCGCGTCTTGTTAGTAAATGGCAAAATGCGGATTTTTAAGATGCTTTTCAACACTAACCTTGTATTTTTACGATTCAATCTCCTTGAAAGATCGTACGAATACACATTCAGCATAATTGGCTAATACACCCTCTTCAGGAGCTGCAACTATACGACAATGTCCGCCCCCATTATCTCCTACGTCGTACAACCATAGTTTTTTGTAATCTACAGGTTCAGTAGATAAGGTTGGCTGTGTAATAACAATCAGATTTTTCCCCCTATATTTTACTTGAAGTTGTAGTACAGCCTCTTCTGGACAAATAATAAAACCTCTTTTAACTGCAGCTTCACAGATAGACTTCCACTCAGAGCAGTCAAAATGCCTTCCAAGACCTAAATCTTCTGGCGTTATTGTTATCAGATCAAGTTGAAATGGTTTTTTACTAGGTGTAATGCTTGCAATTCTTTTCCTCACAACATTACCATTGAAGCTGAGATACATAATTTCTTCTGTAGACTCAAATTTTTTAATTAAATCTCCGATGTCTTCACATATACCAATATTAATTGTTGTGAGATCACTTACTCCATCCCAGGTGTTTCTACCCTGAAGAAACTTACCCAACTCTCTCAACCAATCATCTCCTTTATCTCCCTGGAGATTTCCAATAAGTTCAAACACTAACCCAACTTCATTGATATTAAACGTACCCATTTTTGCATCCTCTCTTTGTCTAATTTTGACAGAATATAGTTTATTTACACGGATGTTACTACGGGAGGTACTTAAAATCAAGCTAAGCCACTACCGTCTTATACTGTCTCATTTCTAGCTTCAGGAGTATACTTTCTTATGTGGATGACAGACACAACTGCTACTCCAATTTTTATGCATAAAGAAAAATCAACTGTTAAAAAGTTCTATGAAAAAGCAAGTTTAAGAGAATGGAAAAGACTTGTTAAAGATCCTTTTCATAGGCTTGAATTTGACACCACTTTATATTTCCTGAAAAAGTATTTACCAAAGAAGGGACTAATTTTAGATGCTGGTGGAGGTCCTGGTAGATATACAATTTACCTAGCTAAAAGTGGTTATGATATGGTACTACTAGACTACACCCCTGCATTACTGGAAATTGCAAAAAGACAAATATCAAGACAGGGGATTAAAAGTAAAGTTAAGGAAGTCACTGAAGGCTCCATCACTAACTTATCTCAATTCAAAGATAATACATTTGATGCAGTAATATGTTTAGGTGGTCCGCTCTCACACGTAGAAGGAGAGGAAAACAGAGAAATTGCTGTTTCTGAGTTAAAAAGAGTGGCTAAGAAGGGAGTACCAATATTCTTATCTGTTATGGGTAAGTTCGGAGTTGTAATAGATGCGTCTATGTATTATCACGATGAAATTGCAATGACAAAACATTTTGAAGATTTATGGATGAGGGGTGAAGACTATATGTTTGGAGGTAGTGCAGGAAATGGTACAAGGTCGTATTGTCATTTCTTTGAACCAAGTGAATTAGATAGTTTAGTAGAAAGATCTGGAATAGAAATTATAGATAGAGTTGGATTAGAAGGTTTTGGTTCTCACTCTCAAAAAGGAATAAACTTGTTATATAAAAAACCTCAAGCATGGAAGAATTGGATGAAGCTTCATTACTCTATGTGTAATCATCCCATATCATATGCAACCAGTGGACATATTTTACTGATAGGTAAAAAGGTGTAACGATATAAATTATTTCCTTATCTTTTTCTAAACTGATATCATTACTACATGAAAGTCCCTGCTCCAAAGTTTAGAGCATATATTCCGTTATTTGTATTTTCTTTTATTATCTTTCTTGTATCTCTTCATGATGGAATTATGTCTTACATGGCTCCCGTTATCGTTCAAGAAAAGTTACACGATGCACTTCTTGTAGGACTAGTTTTATCTACTTCTTCTCTCTTTGGAATGTTTTTTGATTTTATAATTGCTCAGTTTTTCAACAAAAGAAACTATGTATTCTTTATGATTTGGATGTTGATATTTGCAGTAGCTTTTCCTCTCATATTCCTATACCTGCCAAGAGATTTAGCTCCTTTTGTATTTGCTATGGTTGTGTGGTCCGTTTACTACGAACTTAGAAGTTATTCAAAGTTTGATTTTGTTCATAGGTTTTTACCTGTTCAAAAGAATACAGAAGCTTGGGCTATCATGACTATATTTCAATCAGCTTCTTATATGTTAGGTCCTGCTGTTACTGTATTTTTACTTACTAAAAATACCGAACTTCCTCTTTATGCATCTTTAATACTTACTACAGCTTCTGTACTATTATTCTTTTTCTTTATAGGAATGTTTGGAAGACAGCATGCTAAAGAAGCAGGGGAAGGAGAAAAACCCAGAAGTTTCTGGAAAGAGTTAAATATATTAAAGGTTTTAACAAAAAGAATATGGGTTCTGGTTATTTATGGATTTACTACAACTCTTTTAGATGTAGCTTTTTGGTCAACAGGAGTTTTATATGCCGAACAATTAAGACAACAAAGCAAGTGGGGAAGTCTCTTTTTAGTTTTTTACTGTCTTCCTACCATGTTTATAGGGTGGGTTATTCCATATATATTTAAACCATTAGGAAAGAAAAGAACTTCCTTCATTGCTGGAATTTTAGCTGGTGTTACTTTAGCTTTGATTGGAATTTCAAATAATATATTTGTTATCTTAGGTTTAGTTTTATTAACTTCTGTTTTTATAGATATTGCAAATATACTTTTATTTGCTGTGTTTGAAGATTATGTAACAAGATTAGATGAAGCAGGACACGATCTTGTAAGTATTGGACAGTTTTCTGGAAATTTAGCTTATACAATAGGTCCAATTTTCTTGGGATTTGTTGTTAAAAAGTGGGGGTATGGTCTATCTTTTATTTCTACAGGTATTATTCTTTCTGCATCCGCAGTATTTGCATTAGCAACTGTACCAAGAAAGATTAGAATGCCTCAGCAAGAAATAGGGAAGATTTTAAGATCTAGAAAGTAGCATAAAAAAAATAACCCAAGATAATCTACTTTTATCTTGGTTTGTTACGAACTCCTCAAATTGTTTTGTCCGCATAAGCTAAGATGATAATTTAAACTCAGTTTATGGTAGACGGACCTTTTTTGTTTTTTTTTCTATTTGACCTAAGTGGAATCGCTAGGGCCAGTTCATGGCTCTTCCTCCTCCTTTTAAGGTCGCGGGGACAGATCAGAATTAATAGAGGACGCCCCTATTAACCTTCCACCTTGAGATTAGCCTATATTTAGGCTGAGTGGAGATTAAGTAGAGGAAATATATCATAATATTTAAATCTTGTCAAACTATAAGATGTAGATTAAAAAGACTGTATATTAGGCTTATGAAGCATAAAAATACCTGAGCAATAAACTACCCTTTGCTCAGGTGAATGAATCATTACATTACCCCCCACGATTCATTTTTTCCCATGGGTAGAATGGGACGACAGCGATCTGTTGGTTATACACCGGACAAATTACCTAAGAGGGTATTTATCTTCATAAGTCTCCTTTCTCTAAGTTACTTTCAGTATAACATTTACAAAAACGTCTAGTTATGGAAAATTATATAAAATTAGATACAATAGAGGATACTTGCACCTGTAGCTCAGCGGATAGAGCAGTTCCCTTCTAAGGAAAAGGTCGTGGGTTCAATTCCCGCCAGGTGCGCCAGAATGCCCGAGTGGTGGAATGGCATACACGCAACACTTAAAATGTTGTGTCCTTATGGACATGCGGGTTCGACTCCCGCCTCGGGCACCAGTACCTTTTACTTTACAAACACCATCTACCATTAGTTATTCCATCAATATCATGTATAATCACCAACTGCCATGAATTTAAGAAATATAGCAATAATTGCACATGTTGATCACGGAAAAACCACACTAGTTGATGGTTTATTAAAGCAATCCAAAACATTCAGAGATAACGAATCTTTTATGAGTCAAAGTCTCATTATGGATTCAAATGATCAAGAAAGAGAAAGGGGAATAACAATCTTAGCTAAAAACACATCTGTAAATTATAAAGATACAAAAATAAACATAATAGATACTCCTGGGCACTCAGACTTTGGTGGAGAAGTAGAAAGAATACTAAATATGGCAGATGGAGCACTTCTTCTTGTTGATGCTCAAGAAGGTCCTATGCCTCAAACTAAATTTGTATTAAAAAAAGCATTTGATATGGGTTTAAAAATCATTGTAATTATTAATAAAATTGATAAAAAACACGTGAGAATTGCAGAAACATTAAAGAAAATTGATAATCTCTTTTTAGAACTAGCAACAACTAATGAGCAACTAGATTTCCCTATACTTTATGCAGTAGGAAGAAACGGACAATCTTGGAAAGAAATAGTTGGTGATGCAGTAACCACAATAGATTCAGATCCTAATTCAGATTTATCACCTATATTTGAAGAAATATTAAAACATATCCCAGCTCCTACTAAAAACGATGATGCACCATTCCAAATGTTAGTAAGTACACTTGATTGGGATAATTTCAAAGGAAAGTATGCAATAGGAAGAATCCACAGGGGGATAGCAAAAGTAGGTATGTCTGTAACTTTATTAAAATCAAATGGGGAAAAAGAAGACACTGTTATTGAGAAAATATTTATTAATCAAGGTTTAAAAAGAACAGAAGTAAACAGTGCTGAATCAGGAGAAATAGTTGCTATAACAGGAATAAAAAATGCAGGGATAGGGGACACTGTAGCAGATTCAACCACTCCTGAAGCTCTTCCAACCATCAAGATAGATGAACCAACATTAAGTATATCTGTTAGTCCTAATACATCCCCATTTATGGGTCAGGAAGGGAAGTTTTTTACCAGTAGACACATTTTAGAAAGAATAGAACGGGAAATGCAAACAAACGTAGCAATGAGATTTAAAAAATCAAATGATGACATATTTGTAATCTCTGGAAGAGGAGAATTACACTTATCAGTTTTTTTGGAAACACTAAGAAGGGAAAACTTTGAACTTAGTGTAGGTAGACCTACAGTACTAACAAAATTTGTAGATGGGGTAGAGATGGAACCAATGGAAGAACTAACCATTGATGTTGGGAATAATTATGTTGGAAATGTCAAAAGTGAAATTGGTCAAAGACGTGGAGTATTAATATCTCAAGAAGAATTAACAAGTGAATCTACCCGCTTAGTTTATGAGATAAGCACAAGAGGAATCTTGGGATTAAGAAGTAATTTACTTACCTTGTCAAAAGGGACTGCCATTATGAGCTCAAACTTTTTAAGATACGATAAAATGGGGCCTCCAATCCAAAAGCTAAGAAAAGGAGTGCTTATTGCATCTGCTTCAGGTAACACTGCTCCATATGGGCTGATTGCAGCACAATCAAAAGGACCTATTTTTGTGTCACCTCAGCAAAGAGTGTATGAAGGTATGATAGTAGGTTTAAATGGCAGAGACGAAGACTTAGAAATAAACGTATGTAAAGAAAAACAACTAACTAACAATAGATCTTCAGGAGAAGGAGTTTCTGTTGCTCTTATTCCACCGGTAATTATGAGTCTAGAACAATGTTTAGTATTTCTAGAAAACGACGAACTTTTAGAAATTACACCACACAACTTAAGGTTAAGGAAAAAGATTTTAAATTCAACTCAAAGAATGAGAGAGAATAGAAGAAATAGTGGATCTAAGCGATTGATGTAAATCTTTTTCTTAACTAACCTTAATTAACATTCCACAAAAGTTAGTGCAGAACCTTTTTTATCAGCTCTTCCTGTCCTTCCAATTCTGTGAATATAGTTTTCATAAGACTCGGGCATATCATAGTTTATTACATGACTAACATTATCAATATCTAATCCTCTTGAAGCTACATCTGTTGCTAAAAGTATATCTATTTCATTCTTTTTGAATTTGTTTAAAATTTGGAGTCTTTGACTTTGTCTCTTGTTTCCATGTATCGCTCCAGCTTTAAATCCTCTACTTATTAATTCATTAGAAAGATCTTGAACCCCATGTTTAGTCCTCCCAAATATTAGTACTTTATCAAAACCACTCTGTTTTAAAGTCCTATCCAACACTTCAATTTTCTTTTGACCGTTTGTCCTTACAACTATTTGTTCAACATTTTCTGCAGTATCTCTATTTTTCACATTTATTTTGACTGGATTTTTAACAAAGGATCTAATGATATCTTCAACTTTAGCTGGAAATGTTGCTGAAAAGAAGAAGGATTGTCTCTTCTGAGGCAGTAAAGATATAAAGTATTTAATTTCAGTTACAAAACCTATATCAACCATAAGATCAGCTTCATCTAGTACAACATTATTAAACTTTGATAAATTAAGAAAATTGTGTTTAATTAAATCTTTTAATCTTCCTGGTGTACCAATTACAAAGTTAGGTGTTTTTCTAAGTTCACTAATTTGTTTACGCATATTAGCACCACCAATACAAGTAGCTGTGTATATTCCCATACCAGTTGATAAGGATCTAAACTCATCATATATTTGTACTGCTAATTCTCTAGTTGGAGTGATAATTAGCACTTTTTCATTTTTGTTTTTAAAAACTTTATCTATTAGAGGTATTAAAAAGGCAGAAGTTTTACCTGTACCTGTATTTGCATTACCTATTAAATCTTTTCCTGAAGTAATTACAGGAATTGCCTTATCTTGGATAGGAGTAGGTTTTGTGTAACCTCTGGCTTTAATATTAGTTAATATTTGTTTAGAAACTCCAAAATCTTCAAATGAATTAGAGGTTTCTTCAGTAGAAACATTGCTTAGACTACCTTCAGTATTTTTAACTCCATCACGCTCTACCACACGCATTAATTCACTTACTTCCCATACTTTTATCTTTCTTTTATTAAAAGAACGCCTATTACCAGCATTTCTGCCATTAAATTTGGAACTATTATTATATTTAGACCTTTTATTTCTCATGTTTATTCATTTAGTGGGAAGATTAGATAAGGTAACCATCAGCACTATTAAGAGTTATTTGAACAGTGAAGTGTAGCATCTTTGAGACATGGGTGCAATGAGCTATAGGTTCCAAGTATGAAAAGAGCTACTTTGCCTTATACAGGTAAACAACAGAGTCTATGAATATGTTACCTGGGTATGTAAATATCTTATCTTCCACTAAAGTGTGTGTACTATACAATTCCGGGTTTTTATTAAAATCATCAAATGAAAACAGGTACTCTGGTTTACTAGATACTCCATAAACTTTCTCCCAAGCCATTGTTGCTTTAATATGTTCTGGAGAAATTCCATTGTTTACTAAGCTTTCACTCTTTTCCCATACGTAGTTATTGGTTAATACAAAATCAATAGACATTTGTATTGATAAAAATGCAGTAAACGCCACAAAAAGAAAGGTGGTTAAAGAAAACATTCTTGATAATTTTCTAGATACATTAAGGTCTGGTGGTCTAATGTAGAAAAAGAAAAGAATAAACAAAGGAATAAGGGGAAGAAGGTATCTGTCAAAAAATGTTTTAACAAAAATCATTAAAACTATATATCCCAAGATAGATATTGAGTATACATTTACAAGTCTTTTTTTATAAAGAAAAAGACACGGAATAGTCAAGCTCAGTAGTATTTTTGAAGCTAAATCCCAATATCTATACAAATCATAGTTATACTTAAATTGATACTTAGTACCAGAAATAGATCTTGGAAAGAATCCTGTTCTTTCAAATGTATTTTCAAAGTATGGGTACTCTTCCCACGATATCTTTCCTGGGGTAAACCATTTATTTAAGAAGATAAAACAAAGAGCCGAGGAAATTAACAATACTGCGATTAATTTAATATTCTTTTTAATCTCAAGATATGAGCTTAGAACAAAATTAATTAGAATAGGAAGAATAAAAGAAGAAACTACCAACATAATTCCATAAACTAAAGAGTAAGAATATTGAGTATTTAAGATATTTGTAAAAAGGAAGTCTTTATCTCTCATTTCATTTGTTCTTGGGAATAGAAAGTAATAGTAGCTAAACGTAGAAAGAATAAATAATGTTTGTATTAAAGCTTCTTTGTATCTTTTTTTAAAGATAAAGTAAGGAATAGAAGCTACTTGAATTATTATTCCATTTTGTTTGGAGAAGAATGCAAAGATTCCTCCAACATTAAACAAAATAAGATTCTTTAACTTTAAGTTCTTTTCATAAGACAAAAAGAAGTAAATAGAAAGAAGAATGAAAAACAAAGTATAGTTTTCTGTCATAAATCCAATAACTGAGTACATATGAAGAGGAGTAAAGAAAAGAAGAAGAGACAAAATACAAGATTTTACTTTAGACAAATTAAAATAATCTAACAATATCTTTGCTAAGAGGTAAAAGTTAAAAACAGAAAACACTAGCGTTAGAAAAGGAAGTTTTTCCCATCCAAAAACAAGGGAAAAGAGATATCCAAGAATGCCTTGAGTATAAAAGGTTGTAGCTGTTTTTTGAATTAAGGAAAAGTCTCCTTTGAGAAATCTGATTATGCTAGTGGTTCTATTCCAGTCATCATTTTGCATGAAAGTTACTTTTGATATTAGAGGAATAAAGATAACAAACAGAAGCAGGGTTGAAAGCTCTACTATAGATACTTTTCTTTTTATGTATTCAAATACCTTATTCATTATCTATCAGCCATTAATTAATACTGTATACAAATTATAACTTGGAATTTAAACACTTACTATTAATGAGGTATTATTACCATATGAAAAGATACATAAATGTTGCTCTAGTGGTTCTAATATTTGTAGCTGTTGGGGCTGGAGTCTTTTCTAATATTAAGCAGCAAAAAGCTATAGATAAATCAAAACTTCCATCTGATATTGAAAATGACAATATGTTTCAAAGATGGATTACCAACTTAAAAAATAAAGGACTTGTTATTGAAGCTGATGAATTTAAATTAAAAGAATCAAATGAAATCTACAACACAACATGGATGACAGTAAGTTCAATTGATGAACTGGGAAAGAAAGAAGAATTTGAGAGCGTTTTAAGTTCCCATAAAGATATTAAAAAGGTAGCATTTTCCCCAAGTGGAAGAATTTTTGTAGATTACAGAGATACCGATAGAGGTAAAATTCTTTCCAATCAAGTAAGACTGTATGGATTAAAGGAAGATAAGATTATTGATGCAAGAATTCTTGATTGTTCAACTAGAGCAAATTGTTACTTTGATAGAGCTTACTTTATTGATAATGATGTATTTGTAATTTCAGAGTTTTCTAGAAACATTAGTAAAAAAGACACTACGGCTTCTGTTTGTACCAAGGATCAATTATGTACTTACACAGTAAAACTTCATATTGTGGATCTTATACATAATGTTAGAGATGAGTATGAATCAGAGCCATTTGATATTATTTTGAATGATTGGATTAAGCATTTCTAAAGAGCTTCTTTTAGATTGTTTTTATAGTAAAATACTAAAATAACGGGGTGTAGCTCAGTTGGCTAGAGTGCACGGTTTGGGACCGTGAGGTCGCAGGTTCGAGTCCTGTCACCCCGACCAGGGATTTTATTTACACTCGCAAAATCAAGACGTAGGTATCAATTGAAATTTCACAAACAAAAAAACGTCGAAACCATCCATATTACCGATTTCGACGTTTTTAAGATTCAGATAAAGATCATCCCAAAGCCGCTACCCATGCATGATAGTCTGGCAATGTAGCTATTCCAGCTTGAGCAATCTTTACATCTTCTTCTGGTGGGCCACCGCTAAAGGAAAAGAAGACATAGAAGTCCCCCCACTCAGTGATAACTCCACCTTCCCACTCAGGTTCTCCAGAAATGACATCCTCTGGACCACTTGGCCTACCAGTTCGCACCATCTGCCAAAGCTTGCCTGCAGCGGTCATAGGAAAGTTATGAAAAACATTAGGATCCTTAGAAGAAGACCGCATAATTTGGTCCACTTCAAAAACAGGTTGAAAAAGTACGTCCGTAATCTTTCCCGAGCGAAGCTCATCTACAAGAGTTTTTTGACCGAACATAACAGCTATACCCCCATGATGGTTCAACTCCTGGCGCTTATGAACCATTCCTACAAGCGCCTTTCTCGCCAAATCAACCACAGCAATTTCCATTTTTTCCATTTGTTCTCTCCAATCATTTGAATAGATATCAATATGTCTTATATTATTATAGGCTATTATACCATAACTCACGTACAATTAAAAAAGTTGCAAACATAATCCGCTATAGTTAATCATTAAACCAACCTAGCAAGTACATTTCTTAATAATCTTATTCATTGTGGTAATAAATTTATATAATTATAATTATCACTGTGAAAGAGATGAACAATTCAGAGAAACTACCAATATCAAGAAACCTCTATAACTTTGATAGTTTTCCTACTGGAAAAAATACTGAAGTAATAAAAGAAGATGCTAGAGCTGATTATGAAAAGTTCAGCAGAAGATTTGAAGATTTTAAAGAAGGTAAAGAAAAACCTCTACCCTGGGCAAACATATCTACTTGTACAGATAAGCTTCTTAGAATATCAAGGTGTGGATTTGAAAACAAAGACTTATTTTCTTACACACTTTCAAATGAGATAACTTCATTTGATAGGATAAACAATAGACCTATTTACAATACAGTAGTTAAAGAAGAAGCAGAAAGGATCAAAGATAATCCACTATATGCATGGGATATATACGAAAGATGTAAGAATAATCTAACTTCAGCAATAGAAAAAGTACAAGAAAAAGGTAATGAAGAAATTAACATCATAGAAAAGATTTTCAACATCAAACTTTCAAGTAGCCAGAAAGAAATAAAGATTCTTGTCTTGGATAATAGTAGCTTTTTTGATATCTTAAAACACCATGGAGTAACAAATCCTATTGAATCAAATATAGCAGCAGTAACAATACTTAACAAAGAAGAACAACCTTCAACAATAGTGCTTGAGTACAACAATGAAGGGATAATAAACAAGAAAACAAATGTTATAGAAAACCAAATTAACGTTAAATCTGGTGGTTTTCTTATTCATGAAATTATGCATGCAATTACTAAAGGTAGGTCTATTAGAACATTAGATGAAATGGGAAAAGAAAAAGAATATTTAGCACATGGTTTTGGCATAAAGGAAGAAACAGGAAAAGATACTGGTTTATATATTAATGTTGTTCCCAAAAATATTGATGAGGCATCTGCAACCCTCCTTACAGAAATTGCTATTCCATTTTTAAAAAACTCAGAGCCTATTAACTACCAAGAAGTAGGATCTAAAACCTCAGGAATTGTTAGAAACATTGCAAATACCCTGGAAAGTAAAAGTTCTGTTGCTTCTATAATGACAGCCTACAACACTGAGACAGCAGAGCTAGCAAAAGTAGTAGATGCATTAGGGCTAGATAATTTCCTAGAATACTACTTAAATAGCAATTTATTAGGCTTTTTAGAACATTTAGATAGTGAATTATCAAAATACGATAGTACTTGGTTCTATAGATTCTTAAATAAGATGCAGTTAACAGAGTGGTATAGTGCAAAAGAAAATCTCAAAACTAAGCAAACTCACTAGTACACATATCCACTTAATTATATAAACTCTTGAGCCTTTAAATTTATCTGATATATTGTGTCAAAAGATAAAAAATAAAGGAAAGGAAGAAAAGATAGAAAACAAGTGGAAAACTCTGGCAAAAGCAGCATCAACAGAAGATCAAGAAGCAGTAGGTAGAGCATGGTTAACAGCAATGGTTGGAATTACAGAAGAAGAAGTAAAAAAGTTCCTTGCCGGCGACCCAGAAATTGAAGAGAAAGTTGGGTTAGTACATGCTGGTGTTACAGAAGGAAATGCTCAAGAAAAGTCAAAAAGAATAGTTAAGTTTTGGGAGAAAATAAGCAAGATATTTCCAGACTTGCACACAGAAGATGAAATGAATTTCATTTTAAAAGAAGGTAAAGAGTACGGACCTGTGACTTTCATAATATATTTCTGTAACAGAGGTATTGGAACTTACCCAGTAACACCTAAATCAAAACTGATAAAAGAAATTGGTACAAACATGCATGTGTACAAATAAAACAAGTAGCCGTTTTTCTTTACCAAAGGCGGCTAATTTTTATTTATCTAAAGTATGTACATTTGTCATCTTGAATAATTTTTAATACATATGGTAATGTAACCTAACAATATGGAATCAAATATTTCTAGAAAGTTTTTTTATAAAAACGGAAAGAAACTAAAAATAAAAGAGCCAAAAAAAGAATGGTTAGAGAAGGTGAATCAAAAGAAAGATACTTTAACTTCACTATTTGATGTACAAACTACAACCTCACTTGTTTTAAGTAAAGAAACTTTAATTTCAAAGATAAAATCAAGAATAAAACCTAATATAGTAAACAGAAATGTAACTGCAGTATGGGCTTCTGTTTCTGTAGTTTTTATTTTTGCTTTCTTAACAACTTTAATGATTACTCCTCAAAAAGCCAAACCACAAGATATAACAAAATATGCAATATACTCATCTAAACCTCTTGTTCTTTCACAATCAACAACAACTATTTATTCAAAAGATTCCAGAGCTCAAAAGATAAATGAAGTATTTAAGATGTTTAATTGTCCTCTTGAAGGAATGGGTGATGTATTTGTATATGAAGCAGATAAGAATGATATTCCATGGTGGCTTGTTGCTTCTATTGCTTTTCAAGAATCAAGCTGTGGGAAAAATACCCCCAAGGTAAATGGTATGGAAACATACAATGCATGGGGTTGGGCAGTATATGGAGATATAACATTTTCATTTGATAATTGGGCAAGAGGTATAGAAACTGTATCAAAGTATCTTTCAACTAAGTTCTTTTCAAAAGGTATAACAGATACATGTGAAATAATGAAAACATATACACCTCCATCCGATGGGTCATGGTGTGACGGAGTTAATCATTTTGCAGATATTATTAAGAACTATAAAAGCCCAGAAAGTAAGTAAGTTATGTTTAATCTAGTAAACACTTGGCAATTCAATGTCGTCGCTTATTTGGTATGTGTGGTTATATTTGCCCCTTTTTATAAGCTAGCTGTAAAGAATACAAAAAATGACGGAGCTGTTACAGCAATGCTACAGCTAATGGCTGGATTTATCTTATTATTCATATCTCCTTTGTTTAAATACAACTTTTCTATTAACCCAAGAACAATAATTCTGCTTTTAGTAGCTTGTGTTTTTTATGCGCTAAACGATAGACTTCAAACTACCTCAAGAAAGCACATTGAAGTATCACTAATATCTATAATTGGAGAACTTTCAAGTGTCTTTTTAATAATAATAGGACTTCTTGTTTTTCATGAATCTATTTCACTATTAAAAATTATTGGAGGGGTTTTAATACTTTTTAGTAACTTTATTGTCCTATACAAAGGAAATAAATTTGAAATAAACAAGTACGTTGTAATGGGAATACTATCAACTATAGCTTACGCAATTGCATTATCTATAGATATTGGAATATCAGCTCAGTTTAATCTTCCTATCTATATAGCTATTACCTTAGTGGTTCCTTCAATATTTATTCTAGTTGCTGAAAGAATTAAACCCTCAGAACTTTTAATTGAATACAAACTTGGTAACAAGAAATACTGTTGGTTAATGAGCTTAAGTTGGGGACTTCTAATTATCTTTTCTTTAAGATCATTTCAATTAGGCAAAATTACTACTATAGTACCTCTTCAAGCGGTAGGAATATTTCTAAATGTATTGCTTTCCTATATTTTCATGAATGAAAAGAAGGATCCTTTAAAGAAGATTATTGCTTCAATTTTGATAATTGCAGGTGTTTACCTTACTGTAATTTAATCAAAGTTTCTCATTTTTGTTATTTCTACCACCCTATAGCAGTTGATAAAAGATAGGTTCTATGGTAGCATTTACCCTTGTATGACTAAGAAAAGCTTAATACTACAAGTTAATATATTACCTTTTGTTCTTGTTTACCTTGTAACTGCAGCTTCTAATGTTTCTATTAAAAATAAGCAAAATGAGGTTTCTGTAGACGTTCTAGATAGAGAAATACAAAGAAGTAGAAAAGATAGAGTAGAAGCTTTAGAGAAGTTCTTTGATGAATTTAAATCTCCTCTAAAGGCTAATGCTGGAACATTTGTTGATGTAGCAGATAAGTATAATATTGATTACAAGCTTCTACCTGCTATTTCTTGTATGGAGTCTTCTTGTGGAAAGAAATTAATTGAAGGTTCATATAATCCATTTGGATGGGGTATATATGGAGATAATGCAATTTACTTTGAATCATATGATGAAGCTATTGAAACAGTAGCAAAGGGTATAAAAGAAAACTATCTTGAAAAAGGACTTGATACTCCTGAAAAGATAGCTCCTGTATACACTCCTCCAAACTACGTTAACTGGAGAAATGGAGTTACATTCTTTATTGATAAGATTGATAGCTTTAAACAAGCTGGATCTGAAGTTCAGTTTGCAAGTTAACTTAAAAAGAGGCTCGTAAAATGAGCCTCTTTTTAATATAATCATAGATACTTAGGGCGAGTGGCGGAATTGGCATACGCGTACGGCTTAGGACCGTATCCGAAAGGGTGGAGGTTCGAGTCCTCTCTCGCCCACCATATAGCCTGGAGAAGACGGTATTCATGACCAACGTGCTCCACCACGATATTTAGCAGATATACCAACATAATTTTTTTCAGATAAATATGGTTGCCAAACTGATATAATATTTCCATGGATAATTCTTCCAAAACTATAATCATAGTCGGTGCCTCGGGAAGTATTGGTAACAAAACCTCGGAACTTTTATTAGAGCAGGGGTACTCAGTGATTGGAACGTATTTTCAACATCCAACCAGAGTAGATAATTTACTAAAATATGATAATTTCGAATCACTACAATTCGACATTTCAAATGTGGAATCAGTTGAAGAATTTCATAAAAAAATCTCCAGAAACATTTTTGCAATAGTTAACAATTCTGGAATACTAAATTTTGAGGGAAAAGGAATAGAAAAGGATATACAAATCTGGGACAAAACAATAGCTACAAATTTCTCTGGTAATTATTACTTAGCAAGAATATTTATCGACAATATGGAAAATAATGGAAGATTTATTATGACGAGCTCAACCGATGCTCTTTATGGAGGTACGGTTACTGCTGCTTACGCTGCAAGCAAGATAGGGATAAATTCTTTAACAAAATCACTATCATTAATGTTTAAAGAGAAAAAGGTTTTAGTTAATACAGTAGCACCTGGGTGGGTAATTACAAATATGACAAAGGGGGAGGGACAAGAATTTTTGGATGAGGTAGCAGGAATGAATCCTTTAAAAAGAAATGCAATGCCGATTGATATAGCTAAAGTAATAAGGTTTTTAGTCTCGGAAGATGCTTCGTATATAAACGGCCAAGTGATATCTATAGAGGGGGGGTTACACAAACCAAGACCCTACGTTGTTACTTGAAGAGGAAGCAGTTAGTTAACTTTTAGGTGAAGGGCATATCCGTGAAGTGATTCGCACATTCTAGCACTTGTTCCTACAATATAAGTGAGATTACCATTTTTATGTTAGTTTTCTTCAATTGAGGGAGTATAACTCCCTGTATTTGACTAATTTAGGGGATTTTTCTATAATATACCCATGATACAAAGATCTACAGATATAGAAAGTAACTTAAGAGAAAACAAGGTGCTTATAATATATGGAGCAAGACAAGTGGGTAAAACCACCCTAGTCAAAGAATACCTAACCAAAACTAAATATAAGTACCTCTTTTATACAGGAGATGATTTGAATTTCTCGGACAACCTGTCAAAATGCGACTTACCTTTATTTAAGAAAATGTTCACAGGATCGCAACTACTAGTCATTGATGAGGCTCAAAAAATACCAAACATTGGTAGGGCACTGAAACTAATAGTAGATAACTTCGAGAAGATAAAAGTAGTAGCCACTGGATCATCATCTTTTGATTTAGCCAATGCAGCTGAAGAGTCACTGACAGGAAGAAAAAACATTTTAAACATCTACCCAATATCGCAAATAGAGTTACTTTCTATTAACAGCCAATACGAGATTGAAAACAACTTGCAGGATTACTTGATATATGGATCGTATCCAGCTGTTATTACTGCAGACACACTCGTTGAGAAGGAAAAAATAATAAGAGAGATAGAGAACTCTTACCTATTAAATGACATACTGGCATTTGACATGGTGAAAAGTTCAAAAACAATTCGAGATTTATTAAAACTAATAGCTTTCCAGATAGGACAAGAGGTGTCTTTAACAGAATTGGGAAGCAGTTTAGATATAGACAAAAAAACAGTTGCACGATACCTAGATTTACTTGAAAAGGCATTCGTGATATTTAGACTTGATGGTTTTGCAAGAAACTTAAGAAAAGAAGTGAGTAAAATGAGTAAGTACTACTTTTATGATAACGGCATAAGAAATGCGTTGATATCAAACTTTAATGATTTAAATACTAGAAATGACATTGGAATGCTCTGGGAAAACTTTTTAACGATAGAGAGATCTAAAAGAAATGAATACAGCAATATACATCCAAACTACTATTTTTGGAGAACTTACGATCAAAAGGAAATAGATCTAATTGAAGAAGTAGGTGGGAATCTAGACGGTTACGAATTTAAGTGGGGTAACAAAGCAACCGGATCTAAAAAAGAATGGCTTGAAACATACAAAAATGCACATTTGGAAATTATCAACAAGGAGAATTACTTTGATTTTTTGAAATATTCCAAAACTTAGTTCGCACATCATGGCACTTGCTTTACAAATATTCTCTAACTATACTTAAGTGGTGATTGAGAAGCGCGGATTTAAATGCTCATTAAACACTACAAAGAAATTTTTCACAGGAATAATATCCTTTCTTCTTATTGTTTCAAACTTTAGTCAGTTTGCGTTTGCAGAAGCAGCTCCTACTTTCTCATTTTCTATACCAGAAAAACCCCTAAACGTATATCAAGCTGATGGAATAGCACTAAGTCAGGATGATCAATATACATATATTGCTGATACCGGTAATAATAGAATATTGCGGTTAGATGCGGATGGTAATACCGATACCTCTTGGGGAGGACCAGGTGGAGGGGATTGGGGACTCGATTCTCCAGCAGATGTTGCTGTAGATAGTGTTGGGGATGTGTACGTTTTGGACACAGGAAATAACAGAGTTAGAAAATATACAGATAATGGGTTCACACTTCTCGCTACATGGGGTACATCAGGAAGTGGCCCTAGCCAGTTTACAAATCCCATGGGAATTGCTGTAGATACACTTGATAATGTTTGGGTCGTGGATACTGGAAACAATAGAATTCAAATCTTTGACAATGAAGGAAATTTTTCAAGTCAGTTTGGAGAATCTGGAACTGGAAATGTTCAATTTAATGCACCAAATGATGTTATTATCAATAACCTAGGGGAGGCGTATGTGGTGGATCAAGGAAACGATAGAGTTCAAATAATAAACTCTAGTGGCACTTATATTGGTGAATTTGGTACAACAGGCAATGGCGAAAGTCAGTTTCAAGAACCTTCAAGAATTGCTGGAGACTCTGACGGAAATGTATATGTCACCGATTCAACTCTTGACCGATTTCAAAAATTTGATCCTGATGGCGATTTCATAATCCAATTTGGCTCAACAGGTACAGGTAATGGACATTTTAATACTCCAAAGGGAATTGCTATAAATTCAGTTTCAGGAAACATTATAGTAATGGATTCGGGCAACAAAATGATACAAATCTTTGATTCTGCTTTTGTAGGTCTTGAAGAGCTCACCGGTGCAGGTTCCGACGAAGGCGAATTTGATTCGCCTAAAGGTGTTGCCACTACCAGAAATGGTGACATGTATGTTTACGTCGCTGACACTGGCAACAATAGGATTCAAAAATTTGAGAGTGATGGAACATTTGTAGTGGAATGGGGGTCGAGTGGTTCAGAACCTGGTGAGTTCGACGGCCCTACGGACATAACCGTAGACAGCGGAGGTAATGTCTATGTAACAGACTCAGGAAATAACAGAATTCAAAAATTTGATTCAGGTGGGGGTTTTACTCTTGAATGGGGTTCTTTAGGTTCTGGAGACGACAATCTTAGTAACCCCACGGGTATTTCAGTAAGCGGTGAGGATAATATATTTGTGGCTGATACAGGAAACCACCGTATACAAGTTTTTAATCCTGATGGTGGGCTAGAAGCTTCATGGGGAGATCAGGGTAGTGGAGAAGGTCAATTTGAAAGCCCTGAGGATGTTTGGGTTGACCAATCGCAGGCAGTTGCTTATGTTGCTGATACTGGGAATAATCGTATTCAAAAATTTGCACTTCCTAGCACTAACTTTGTTGCAGAATTCGGTAGTTACGGAAGCGGTGATGGAGAATTTGATTCCCCAGTTTCAATAGCTACAAAGAATATAGACGATAGCCCACAGGTATATGTTGCTGATAAAGATAACTATAGAATACAAACTTTTGGTAGTGATGATAGCTTTGTCAATTCTTTTCCTGAGGGAGGAGGAGGAAGTTCCGTTGGGGGTTATTTTGGTATAGGTGGAAGTGACTTGGATGCATATAATCACGGCGCAGCAAACATGACTGTTGACAGTAACGGAGTCCTCTATGTTGCAGACCCTGTTAATAATAGAATTGAGGTATTTGAGTTTCAAGATGATAGCTCGGATGACAACACTATACATAAAGATACTAGATGCCACTACCAGAAACCCCCAGAAACCACATGGATACTTTTAACTCCTGCTATAGAAGATGAAGTAAGTGGAATCAATTTAACTTGGACACAATATGAAGCAGATAAAGTGGATATAAAGATAGATGATGGAACAGGAAATTATCCTTGGAAGATTTCTGGGACATTAAACGATGGACATGAGTTTTTAGCAAATGTACAAAGCTGGCAGAAGATAATTATAAAACCAATAAACCATTGCAAAGATGGAGATAACAGTACGCCTGTTTCATTAAGCAGATTCCCTTATGGTTGGTACAACATAAGATAGGTTACGCATCCAATAATTTATCATAAATAGTAAGGCCTACCCCTCTTAACATATAGCCCTTAAACTCACATACTGTGATACAATATCCTCGATATGAAAACAAAAAAGACATCTAAAAGAATATATTTAGACTATGCAGCTACAACTCCTATGGGTAAAGCTGTAGTTACCTCTATGCTGCCATATTTTAATAAAAAGTATGGAAACTCATCTTCTATCCATTCTATGGGTAGTGAGGCTAATTTAGCTGTAGAAAAGGCTAGAAATACGATGTCTAAGTACTTAAATTGCTTACCAAACGAGGTCTATTTCACCTCATCAGCTACAGAAAGCAACAACTGGGCATTAAAAGGAGTAGCTTTTGCAAATAAAAACAAAGGAAAAAGAATAATAGTATCTTCAATAGAACATGATTGTGTATTAAATAGTTCTAAATGGCTATCAACCCAAGGATTTGAAATAGTACATGCCTCTGTAAATAAAGATGGGATAGTGAATATAGATAAAGTTAAGAAATTAATAAACAAAGAAACAATCTTGGTCTCCGTCATGCACTCAAATAATGAAATAGGAACCATAGAGCCAATAAAAGAAATAGGAAAGATTTGCAAAGAAAAAGGTGTTTTATTCCATACAGATGCTTCTCAAAGCTTTGGAAAAATGCCCTTAGATGTTAAAGATTTAAATGTAGATTTACTAACAGCATCTTCTCATAAAATATATGGACCAAAAGGATCTGCACTTTTATATATTAGAAGTGGAGTAAACATTGAACCACTACTTCATGGTGGTGACCATGAAAGAGGTAAAAGATCTTCAACAGTAAATGTTCCGGCAATAGTTGGTTTTTCTAAAGCTCTTGAAATATGTATTAAAGAAATGAAAATAGAAGATAAAAGATTAACTAAACTTAGAGATAAAGTAATAAAGACAATACTCAAGAAAGTTCCAAGCTCACACTTAAACGGACACCCAACAAAAAGGTTATCAAATAATATAAATATGAGATTTGATTTCATAGAGGGAGAGGCTTTAATGATGGAACTAGATGATAAAGGAATAGAAGTATCAACTGTATCTGCATGTTCATCACCTAAGCTTGAGTCGTCTCATGTACTTCTTGCATGTGGAATAGAAAAGAAAGAAGCCCAAGGAACAGTAAGAATAACACTTGGAAGATATACTACAGAAAAAGACATTAGTTATCTTTTAGATGTCCTTCCTAAAGCAGTTAAAAAACTAAGAGCCATTTCTCCAATGAATTTAAAAAATTGCTAATATAATTAAGGTATGTATACAGAAAAAGTATTAAGATATTTTCATAAACCAAAAAACTTAGGCAAGATAAAAGATGCTGATGGGGTAGGAAAGGTAGGTAATCTTGCATGCGGAGATATGATGTACCTGTATATAAAAGTGGGAAAGGTAAAAGGAGAAGAAGTAATCACAAACATTAAATTCCAAACATTTGGATGCGTCGCTGCCATTGCAACAAGCAGTGCAATTACAGAAATGGTTAAAGGAAAAACTATAGAAGAAGCACTAAAAGTAACTAACAAAAGTATAATTGAATCTTTAGACGGACTTCCTCCAATAAAAATACACTGTTCTGTTCTTGCTACAGAAGCTTTAGCTGAAGCAGTATATGACTATCTAAAAAAGAAGAAGAAAAAGATATCTCCAGATCTAGAAGAAAAACACTTGTCTATCACATTACATAATGAGGAACTTGAAGAAAGGTACGAAGAATGGATAGAGAATCAAAGGGAATAGCTAAAGGAAATGGTCAGAGGATTATTGTTGGAATGTCTGGCGGAGTTGATTCGTCAATTGCGCTAATCCTTTTAAAGAAGAATGGTTGGGATCCCATTGGAGTTTCTCTTAAATACTGTGTCTGGCAAGATAAATCCAATAAACAAAAGGAAAATATATGCTGTAGCACTGAATCAATCTTAACTGCAAAAAAGATTTGCAAGAAGTATGGTTGTAAACATGTAACCCTAGATATTTCAAAACAATTTCAAGATACAGTTATTAACTATTTTGTAGAAACCTTAAAAAAATCCCAAACTCCCAATCCTTGTATGATCTGCAACAGAGAAACAAAATTTAAGGAATTGATAAACTATGCAAACTCTCAAGGAATAAAATATGTATCAACGGGACATTATGCAAAGATAACAAAGAGTAAAAAGTATAGTAGCCGTTTTATTTCTCTACCGAAGGATAAAAAGAAGGATCAAACATACTACTTAAGTTTACTACCCCAAGAATATTTAGAAAGAATAATGTTTCCTCTTGGAGACTTAACCAAGGAAGAAGTTTATAAAATAGCAGAAAAAGAAGATTTAGATTTTTATTTGAAATTAGCTCAATCTCAAGATTTTTGTTTTGTATCTGAAGATTCAATGAATAATTTCTTAGAAAAGGAAGTGGGAGGAAAGAAAGGAAATATTGTAGATACAAAGGGAAAGATATTAGGAACTCATATAGGTCTTCAGCATTATACAATAGGTCAAAGAAAAGGTATTGGTCTTTCAGGAGGTCCTTATTTTGTAGTTTTAAAAGATGCTAAAAAGAATGTTTTAGTTGTTTCAAAGAAATTAAGTGATTTACAAACCAAAGAAGTTAAATTAACTAATGTTTATTTCTCAAATGATAAACTATACAAAAAGAAGTTAGATGTTAATGTAAAGATTAGATACCAAGCAAAAACTTCTAAAGCTACTTTGATTTATAAAAAAGATAGAAGTTATAATTTACTTTTTAAATCACCACAAACTTCAGTAACACCTGGTCAATTTGCTGTCTTTTACTTGGAAAGTCTTTGTATAGGCTCAGGTGTGATAAAATAACTAAGCTATGAAAACTAAAATAGAAAAACTACCAAAATCTACTATAAAATTGACCGTTACTTTGGAAAAAGAAAAGGTGAAAGAGTCTTATGAAAAAATCTTAACTGAGGCAGTAAAAAACACTGAAATAGAAGGCTTTAGAAAAGGAACAGCACCAAAAGAAATGGTAAAAGACAAACTTGGAGTATCAAGTCTTTATGGAGAAGCAATAAATGACTTACTTCAAACCTACTACCCACAAGCATTAAAAGAAAATCTATTAATGCCGGTATCAAATCCTAAAGTAGAAATAAAAGAATTTGATTTAGAAAAAGATTTTGAATTTAGTGCAGTATTTGCAGTAAGACCGGAAGTAAAGATAAAAAATTATAAAAAGGCATTAAAAGAATACTACAAAGATAAAACAGAAAAGAATGATAAAGAGAAGTTAGAAAAGCTTAAAAAAGGAGAAAAAATAGAAGAATCTCATGTTCACATGGGGGCAAATGAAATAATAGATATTCTTCTTAAAGAAAGTGATGTTGAAATAGCAGACATGCTAATTGAAGAAGAAACAGATAGGGTAATGGCAAGGCTTATGGATCAGTTAAGATCAATAAACTTATCTGTAGAAAATTATTTGAAAGCTCAAAACAAAACTGCAGAATCATTAAGAAAAGAATATGATGAAATGTCTATTAAGAATATTAAAGCAGAGTTTGTGTTATCTCACTTAATAAAAGAGGAAAAGATTGAAGTTACTGACAAAGAAATTGATGATATGATAAATGCAGTAGGGGATAAAAGCATTGGCGAAAGCTTAAATGATCCTATGCAAAAGCTTTATATTAAAACTATTCTTCAAAAGAATAAATTGATAAATAAATTAATTGAAGAAACTGAAGGAGAAAAACACCATGAGCATAAATAATACCTTAGTTCCAATAGTTATAGAAAAGGATCAAAATGGAATGGAAAGATCTTATGATATTTATTCCAGATTGTTAAAGGATTTTGTTGTATTTGTTACAGGACCTATTGATATGGGAGTAGCAAATACTTTTATTGCTCAAATGCTTTTTTTAGAAAGTGAAAATCCGGATAAAGATATTAGTGTCTATATTAACTCTCCTGGAGGAGAAGTATATGCTGGAATTGCAATGTATGACACAATAAAACACATTAAGAATGACGTGGTAGCAATAAACGTTGGCCTTGCCGCATCAGCTGGGGCATTGATATTATCTGCAGGAACAAAGGGAAAGAGGTATGCACTTCCTGGATCTCACACCATGATTCATCAAGTTATTGGTGGAATAGAAGGACAAGCAAGTGATGTTGAAATTACTGCAAAACATATGTTAAAACTTAGGGATCAATATGCAGAAGCAATAGCTAAAGAAACAAATCAAAAACTAGATAAGGTAAAGAGTGATATAGATAGAGACTATTGGATGGATGCAAATGAATCCATAAAATATGGAATAGTGGATAAAATAATGGGTCCAAAGAAGAAGTAGTAAGTAAGTTAGGGCGGTTAGCTCAGTTGGTTAGAGCGCCACATTGACATTGTGGAGGTCATAGGTTCGATTCCTGTACCGCCCACCAAAACTTAAGATTGATTTCCACTATCAAATAGAGTAAATATTTATAGTTACACTTATGAACAAAACAGTAATTACAATATCTATCCTTCTAACTATTGGAATCCTTCTTGGAATTATTGTTCTTGAAAGCAACAGAACAAAAGGACTAACTAAATCCCTTAATGAGGTACTATCATCCAAAGATATTGTATATTTCTATGGAAATACGTGTCCTAGATGTAAAGATCTTGAAGATTTTATTGACAAGAACAAGATAGGAGAAAAGATTACCATTGTTAAAAAAGAAGTTTATAGCAATCAATCAAATTCCACAGTTCTTTCTAAAGTAGCAGAGAAGTGTAATATTAAATCATCAGAAGTAGGTGTTCCTTTTGTTTACTTTGAGGGAAAATGTTTAATAGGGGAACCTGATATAAAGAATCTATTATCTGAAAAAGCAGGTTTAGAGGTAATGGAATCGTCCTCAACACCAACACAATAATATGAATTTGTTATTATCATTAGTAATATTCTTTTCAACAGCTATTTTGACAACAATTAAATCCTTTGCAGTTTGCCCAGTATGTATTGTTGCAGTAGGAGCAGGACTTGGAGTAAGTAGGTATCTAGGAATTGATGACACAATAATGGGAGTTTGGATTGGAGGATTAGTTGTTGCTTCAGCACTTTGGTTTGCAAGCATAATTCAAAAGAAGAAATGGAAAATACCATACCCAGAAGCCCTATCAACGGTGTCTTTCTTGTTATTAACAATAATTCCCATGTATATTAAAAAAATAATAGGAAACCCAACAAATATACTTTGGGGGATGGATAAGATTACTTTAGGAATAGTTGCTGGATTAATTACCTTTATTATATCTGTCTACTTAGATAAAACTTTAAGAAAAACAAACCATGGAGAAGTATATATTTATTATCAAAAAGTAATTCTCCCTGTACTTCTTTTAACAATAGTTAGTTTTACCTTTTACTCATTAACCTGATAAACTTAAGTATATGAATGAACAAGAAGAAATTAAAAAACTAATAGATAATGTTAAGAAACTAGAAAAAGGTGAAAAACTAGATTTATCATCTGGAGAAGATTTATCTGTTGCAATAATGAACTTAATTTCAATTGAAGAACATTTATTTTTTACTGCAGGTAAAACAAATAATTCCCAATACTACGATCTTTTAAATCAAGTAAGAGAAATGAGAAAAGGATTGTTAAAAAGAATAATTAAAAATCCAGATGGGGAAGTATGGTGTATTAGCAAGCACTTGCTATCAGCATCTATGAGATTAATGGAGGTAGGAACTAAGTCACTAAGTAAAGGTGATAAGAAAGAAGCACAAGATTTCTTTAAGAAGTCATACGAGCTTTATAACTTATTTTGGGGTTTAAACTTAGATTTAGTTAAAGTAGAAGATACTAAAACAGAAGAGAATAACGACATCCAATATATATCGGAACACAAAACACCCCAAATAAAAGCAGGTGGAAGTATATTTGATAAATTAGGTGAAATTATTAAAAAAGCAGTTGATTGCTGCAAAGAGTAATAAATTAATCAAGTAATTACTTACGAAAGGAATATTTTATGGCAATATTTGTAGATAATATAGAGAAATTAACTCTAGAAAATACAAATTTCAGAAAGGTTCTTGCAACAAACGGACATAGTCAGCTTGTTGTTATGAGCTTAAAGCCAATGGAAGATATTGGTATGGAAGTACACAATACAGTAGATCAATTCTTTAGAATTGATAAGGGAACAGGCAAAGTAATTATGAATGGCACTGAATATAAATTTTCAGATGGATATGCATTGGTTGTACCCGCAGGAACTGAGCACAATATAATCAACACATCAGAAACAGAAGATTTAAAACTTTACACAATATATAGTCCAGCAAATCATCCAGAAGGAACTATTCATGCTACAAAAGAAGAAGCAATGGCTGCAGAACATGAGTAGAAGTTAAAATAACTAAGAGAAATTTAAGTTACCGAGCTATATTTTTAGCTCGGTAATTTTTCTAGAATCAAATACCTTAAAATCTCCAACTTTTGTTCTAACAAGATTAACTAAGACAGCTCCAATACCCAAATCTTCTCCTAAATCATGAGCAAGTGATCTAACATATGTTCCAGAAGAACATTCTATTTTTATTGTTACTATAGGAAATTCTTTAATACCTCCCTTAGTTTCTATCTTTTCGACACTGTTATTTAGTAATTTAATATTATAAATAGTGACTCTCTTAACGGGAAGTTTGTCTTCATCTACATCTCCACTTCTTGCTTGTTTATACAATCTTTTCCCATCAACTTTAACTGCAGAGTAACTTGGAACTTTCTGATCGATTCCTCCAATATACTTAGGTAATAAATCTTTAAGTGATCCCAGTATTTCTTCTAAACTTAATTGTTTATTACTAACATCGGGTAATACTTCTAAATCATATGTTGGGGTAGTAATTCCAAATGCAATCTTAGCTTCATATTCTTTTTTTAAAGTCATAAATTCATTTTGTTTTTTTGTATCTTCATCAGTAAGTACAATCAAGACACCTTCAGCTAAGGGATCAAGAGTTCCTGCATGACCTACTTTTCTTTTTTTACCAAGCATTCCTCTTATCTTTGCTACCACATCAAAGCTAGTCCAACACTTTTCTTTATATATATTCAAAATCATAGCTACATTGTACCTGTAAAGTTGTTAAATATAAGAGCTCGTAGTAAAATGCTGACAACAACTGGAAAGAGGTAAATATTATGAGACTGGGAGTACAGGATGTTTTTTGGTTAATTGTTTGCGTAGTTGTTCCTCTTCTATACTACGGAATCAAAGCTACGTGGCTCTATAAAAACTCTAAACAAAAAATGGACGAGAGGATAAAGAAGTACGATAAAGAAACGCAGGAAATAAGAGAGCTTTTTATAGCCATGCGTATGCTGAAATAATGTAGTAACCTCAGAAATTAGTACTTTCTGAGGTTTTTTGTTGACTTACTTACCACTATAATGTAAAAACAATATAGTGAAGATTCTATTCAAACCTATTTTCATAACTTTAACAACAACCCCTTCGGGGGACATACTTTGATTACATGCTAATATTTCTAAATTTCCTTTAATACAAATAAATTTCAGTTATAATTGAGGAGTAAATATGAAAAAACAAAAAGTAATAGAAAAAATAAAAGATGATCCGTTATTTTCATTAAGACATAGTGCAGAACATGTAATGCACATGGCTGTAGAGAGTTTATTTCAAGGTTCTAAAAAAATAATGGGGCCTCCTATTGAGGATGGATTTTATGGAGATTTTGATTACGATGGAAAGATAACAGAAGAAGACTTCATAAATATTGAACAAAAAATGCAAGATATTATTGATGCTAACTTATCAATTACGGTTAGAGAGGCTTCATATAAAGAACTAAAAGAAATATTTCAAGATAATCCATACAAATGGGAAATGATAGAGGAATTAGAAAAGAATAAAGAAAAGGTGACTGTGTGTGAAATAGGAGATAAAGAAGGTAAATACTACGATATAGACTTATGTGCCGGAAACCATGTAGGAAGAACAAGTGATATCAAGGCATTTAAGCTATTAAGTATAGCTGGTGCATATTGGAGAGGATCAGAACAAAACAAGATGTTAACAAGAATATATGCCACAGCTTTTGATTCCAAGGAAGATCTTGATATATACTTAGAACTTCTTGAAGAACAAAAGAAAAGAGACCATAGGAATATAAATAAAAATCTAGAAATCTTCGAGTTGTTTGAAGAAATTGGACCTGGTCTTCCTGTATGGCTACCAAATGGAATGATAGTTAGAGAAGAGTTAGAAAGATGGGGAAAAGAAACAGAAGAGAAATGGGGGTATGTAAGAGTATCAACTCCATTTATGACAAAGAAAAAGCTATTTGAGGTATCAGGTCATGTTCCATACTTTAATGATGAAATGTATAAAGTGGGAGTTCCTGGAGAAGGAGAAGAGGAGTATTTTATTAAACCAATGAACTGTCCTTTCCATCACTTGATATTTAAATCAAAACCAAGAACTTATAAAGAACTTCCTCTTAAGATTGCAGAATATGGAACCGTAGCAAGATATGAAAATAGAGGATCGATAAACGGAATACTAAGACCAAGACTTTTCTGTCAAAACGATGCTCATATCTACTGCTCGAAAGAACAAGCTGTTGATGTATTTGTTGAAATAGTCAATCTTCATAAGTACTACTACGATACTTTAGGATTAAATAACTACCATATTGAGTTAAATCTTAGAGATCCTACCAAAATGGATAAATATCATGGAAATGAAGAAATGTGGCAGAAAGCTGAAAAGATAACAAGGGAAGCACTAGATACGTCTGGAATCGAATATACTGTAGTAAACGAAGGGGCGGCCCATTATGGCCCTAAAATGGACTTTAAAATCAAGTCTGCAACAGGTACGGAGTATGGAATATCAACAAATCAAATAGATTTATACATGCCAGAAAGGTTTGGTCTTACATACATTGATAAGGATGGTAAAGAAAAGCCAGTTATTGTTCAACATAGAGCGCCACTTGGATCAAGTGAAAGATTTATTGGATTTTTAATGGAACACTTCTCTGGAAACTTCCCAGTGTGGTTGTGTCCAACGCAGGTAGAAATTATTCCTATTGGAGATAAACATGTTACTTATGCTCAAAAGGTAAAGGAAGATTTGAAAGCTAAACACTTGAGAGTAGAAGTAGATGATAGAGCAGAAACAATGCAATCAAAGATAAGAGATGCTCAAGTTAAAAGAATTCCTTATATGCTTATAGTTGGGGATAAAGAGATTGAAAAGAATGAAGTTAGTGTTAGACTTAGAACCGAAGAAAATCTTGGATCTAAACCATTAAATGAGGTAGTATCAAAGATTGAAGAAATGTATTTGACCAAGTCTCTTAATTTATGGTAAGTTATCAAGGTTTGAGGAGGATTTTCTTATACCAAACTGGTACATCAAAAATGAACAGATAAAACAAGATAAGATTAGAGTTATTTCTGAAAAGGGTGAAAACCTAGGTGTGTTAAACACTAGAGAAGCTCTAACACAAGCAAGAGAAAAGGAGTTGGATTTGGTGTTGGTAGTACCAAATGCAGATCCTCCAGTAGCAAAGATCGTGGAATTTACTAAGTTTCTATACGAAGAAAGAAAAAAAGAAAGTGCAGCTAAGGCTAAGAGTAAAAAGACAGAAGTAAAAGAGTTTAGATTAGGACCAACAACTGGAGAAGGAGACATACAAAGATTTGTTACAAGAGCAAGAGGGTTTATTGAAGATGGAGATAAGGTCAAGATAACGGTGAAGATGAGAGGAAGGGAAATGATGTTTCCAGATGTTGCAATGGATCAAATTAAAAAGATTGAAAAGGAGCTTTCTGATGTAGCAAAACTAGAAAGTGAACCAAAAAAAGCAGGTAATATTATTTGGACTATGTTTGTAGGAAAATAAGATGCCAAAACTTAAAACAAGAAAAACATTATTAAAAAGAATAAAAATTACTAAAAAAGGCAAATTTATGAAAAAACTAGTAGGTATGGGACACTTGAAGGTAAAAACTACTGTTGATAGAAAGGCAAGAAAGTCAAAACTTAGCGAGCAAATGAATGCTGGTCATAAAAGAAAGTTTAGAAAATTGCTAGCAAAGCATTCTAGAGGAATTTAATATGCCAAGATCAAAAGGTAGCGGAGTTAGAACCCGCAGAAGACATAAAAAAATATTAGACCTTGCAAAAGGTTACAGAGGAACAAGAAGCAAGCTCCAGAAGAGAGCTCATGAAGCAATCTTAAGAGCTGGAGAACACTCCTTTGAAGGAAGAAAGAATAGAAAAAGAGATATGAAGAAGCTTTGGATAGTTAGAATAAATGCAGCTTTATCAAAATATGAAATTATGTACAGTAGATTTATGGCAGGATTAAAGAAAGCTAAGATAGATCTTAATAGAAAGATGTTAGCTGAGATGGCTATAAATGATCCAAAGGGATTTGAAGAAGTGGTAGAAAAGGTTAAAAAATTTCTTTAAGCAACCCTAGTAACTTTCTAGATATCATTTAATTCCCACAATTTTAGAAGTAATATTATATATCATGCCTGAAATGAAACAACCTTCTCCAAATAACCAATTAAATCAAGAGTACACAAGGGTAAGTTTTTTTGAAGCTATAAAAATTTCCAAATGGGGTTTCTCTCTACTTTACAAATCGGCGCCTGTTTACACAATACTTTATCTAGTAGCAAGGGTCGTTCAACGATTCGATGATGTTGTTTACGCACTTATTTTCACCCGATCCTTGGATATTCTTTTAAAGACTATACAAAAGAGTGGTAATACTATAGAAGATTTGTACCCCTATTTAGGAGTTCTATTCGGATACTCTGTTTATTCAGCTACTGTAAATGTTATTTCAAATAGGTCGCATAGACATATTCGAACTGCAAGTAGATTATTTTTAAAAAGACATCTGTATACAAAAATAAAATCTCTTGGCATTCAAACTGTAGAACAGCCTGAGGTTAACAATAAAATCCATAGAGCTGATGACGCTCTCATAAATCTTATTCCGTACGTATTCGATAGTATTGAATTAGTAAGCGATTTAATTAAAGTAGTAGGTCTTGTAATATTACTTTTCCCGTTAGTACCCGTTGTAACGGTATTAGCTGTTATTATAACCATTCCTCATTTCATGGTCGATAGGGTTTACAGGAAAAAGGCATATAAACTGTATTATGAAAATACCGAAAAGTTAAGAATGACAGGAAGTGCTGGGGCAGACCTTACACACCCTCGCGACTTACAGGAGATTGTTTCAACAAGAGCGTTTAACTTTCTTGATAGAAAATATACAGATTTTAGAATTTGGTACAACACTATTAGTTTAAAAATAAAGGATACTAATGACTATCTAATACATTCAGTTAATTTTCTAAAGAAGTTTGTTGATACATATGGCTATACGAAGATTTTTTCTAAATTCTTGCTTGGAGCACTTACAATAGGAAAGGTTTCGTTTTGGATGACTATAATAAATAACCTTGATTCAACTCTCTCAAGAACAGCTTATGACTTCAACGACCTATCAGAGAATGCTATCAATATTAAGGATGTATATTCATTATTTCTCATGGAATCAACATATAGAGAAGGGTCAATTATTATTCCACAACTAAGTAAAGGTCCTAACATCGAATTCAAAGATGTGAGCTTTGCTTATCCAGGCACGGAAAAAGTAGTTATAAATAATATTAATTTAAAAGTTAGATCCGGAGAAAAAATTGCAATTGTTGGCAGAAACGGTGCAGGAAAAACAACTCTCATTAAACTTATCTCCAGATTCTATCCTGTCACAAAAGGAAAACTATTATTCGAGGATATCGATATGAACGATATTTACTCGGAATCTTTATACAACAATTTAAGCACTTTATATCAAGATTTTAATACTTACAGCTACCTAACTGCAAAAGAAAACATATGCATCGGAAGGTCTGAGGAGGAGCCAAATGAAGTTTCCATGAGAACTGCAGCTCAAACTGCAGATGCTATGGATTTTATCAGTGAATTTCCCAATAAATTTGAACAAATATTAAACGAAACCTACAAAGGAGGAATTAGACCAAGCACAGGGCAGTGGCAAAAGATTGCTATTGCAAGATTCTTTTATAGAAACAGTCCTCTTGTAATTTTTGATGAACCTACAGCTTCCATTGATGCTATATCCGAATACAACATATTTAGCAAAATCTATGACTTCTTTGAAGGAAAGACGGTAATAATTATCTCTCATAGATTTTCTACAGTAAGAAACGCAGATAGAATTATTGTTTTAGATAAAGGAGAAATAGTGGAAGAAGGATCCCATGAGGAATTGATGAAACTAAATGGAAAATATGCCGAAGGATTTAGACTCCAAGCAGAAGGATATACAGAATAGGCTAGTAATTTACTTTAAAATCCTTTTCCTCAATATCCCCACACATTGATAGGTACCACTTATTCTTAGAAAAGTATTTATTAGAAACATGTTTAATATCCTCTAAGGTAATATTTTCAATTTTATTTAACCAACTAGCC
>JBAQUF010000006.1:0-21423 GCA_049297375.1 Patescibacteria group bacterium | reverse complement strand
GTAATATTTGGAGCATCTATTATTCTGTTTCTTGTTTGGTTAGTTATTTCTAAAACAAGTGGTGGAAGTATTATTAGTCCCTTTTCTAATAAAAACTCAATTGTTAATAAAGAAACCAGAATAGTGTGTGATTTAACGGGAGAATATTTTACTGAAGAGCAAGCTGCTTATTGGAAAGACCAAAGACCTTTTGGAGTAATGATAAATAATCATGTTGATGCTAGACCTCAATCTGGTTTAGTTTATGCAGATTTGGTTTATGAAATTGTTGCAGAAGGGGGAATTACAAGATTTTTAGCTTTTTATCTATCTAACACACCAGAGAAAATAGGGCCGGTAAGAAGCACTCGTGAATATTATCTTGTGTTAGTAAAGGAACTTAGTGATGCAATGATTATGCATATTGGATATTCTCCTCAAGCTCTTGTTGCAATAGATACATGGCCAGTTAGGAGTTTGTTTAGAGGAGGATGTGAATCTATGCCTGGTTGCGAATGGAGAGATAACCCGAGGAATGTAGCTTACGAACATACTGCGTTTGTAAGCGGAGTAAAACTTAGAGAGCTTGGTGCAAGCTTGGGATGGGAAGGTAAAGGAGATATTAGAGTTTGGAAGTTTAAAGATACTGCTGATAAATATTCCCAAAAACCAAACGTTGTAAACAAAATATCAATTGATTTCTGGACAAAAGGAGATTACTCAAGCATATTTACATATAATCAGCAAAACAATACTTATCTTAAATACACTGGTTATAATTCTAGCGATCAGCCCATTCCAACTGTAGATCAGGAAACAGGAGCACAGGTGGAAGTTAAAAACTTGGTAATTCAGTTTGCAACAGAATCCACTATAGACGATGATGAAAAAGGAAGGTTGGAGTATCAGCTTCTTGGAAGTGGCAAGGCATTGGTATTTGTTGATGGGAAGGTGATTGACGCAACATGGAGCAAGGCAGGAAGGGATGACAGAACAGTATTTTACGATACTGATGGAAATGAGGTAGAATTTAATAGAGGAAAGTTTTGGATAGCCATAGTACCTGACAGAAATATTGATCAGGTAGTCTATAATTAATCTGCCCCCAAGTTAAGTATGCTAAATAAAATATTTGTATCTGAAGTAAGGGTTAACATATTAAAGCTGCTTCTTCTTAATCCAAAGAGAAGTTACCATGTAAGGGCTATTGTTAGGCATGTTGACGCAGAAATAAATGCGGTAAGAAGAGAATTAGAAAATCTTTGTGAAATAGGTCTTGTTACTAAAAGGCAAAGTTCAAATAGAATCTTCCATCAAATAAATACAGACCATCCTTTCTATTCTGATCTTCTTTCTCTTGTAGCCAAAGAAGATGGTATAGGAGCTTCTATTGTTAAAAAGGCAAAGTATATAGGAGAAATTGAGTATGCAGTCTTATCTCTTGCCTTCTTGAGGGGAAGAAAGTCTACAGCATTGGATGTTGATTTATTTATAGTTGGGAATGTTGATATTAAAATCCTTGAAGGTATCGTAAAGGAAGATGAAGAAAAGATGGGGAGAGAGATAAATTATTCCGTAATGGGAATAGATGAATTTATGAATAGAAAAAGAACAAATGATCCTTTTATATATAGAGTTTTAACTCAAAGCAGGACTATGTTAATTGGAGATGATGAAAAGTTTTGTGCTGTAATAAATGCTTAAAAATGATTACTTTAAAGCAGTTTTAATTTCCTTAATATTTTCATTTGCTGTTCTTGTTGCTCTTCCAAAGATTCCAGTATTTGTTAGCAATAAACTTTATAAGGTAGATTCACATATTGGAGGCTATCAAATCAAATTAGGTAAGTCATTTACCTTGGATTTACAAGGTTTTAAGGCTGGTGTAGATGTATTGGGTGGTAGGAAGATAATATTGAAAGTTGAAGCATTTGATCAAAGAGATAAAAGTGAACAGATGATCTCTATTGTTGAAATGGTTAAAAGAAGGCTTTCTTTAGCAGGGTATTCTAATTGGGATGTTGGAGTAGAAAATGTTGATGAAGGAGAAATTTATGTACTTATTCCAAGATATATAGATTTATCTAGTGTTACTAATTTAGTAAGTGGAAGTGGTGGTATAGAAATTAAAAGGTTAGCAAACCCAAGCAAATGGAATATTGAAACAGCTTCTGAAATAGTTATGGAACCTTCAGAATGGGTATCCACTGGAATAACAAATGAAGATATTTCTGAATTAAGATTAATAAAAGATGCATCTGGTAAAGATCAAATTCAAATTACTTTCAATTCCAAAGGAAAGTCAAAGTTTAAAGGATTTATTTTAAATAGCTTGAATAAACCCTTTAGTATCAATGTAAATGAGTCTCAGTATCCTATTGCTGTACCAGTAGTATCTCAAGGTTTAATTGATCAACCAGACTTAGATCCAATTATTACAGGAGGTTTTCAAGTAGATGCAATTAAACATTACTTAATTCAAATGTACAACCCAATTCCACTTAAGTTATCTGTTTTAGTTGATGAAAATACAGAAGCAAAATTAGGAAATGATTTTTTAAATAAATATCTTTTATTTATGTTAATTGCCTTTTTAGTTTTGTTTGGTTTTCTTGTTTTAAAGTTCAAGAAATATGGTTTGATAGGAAGTGCTTCTCTAATTTTATCTTTAGCAGTTTTTTGTTCATCTTTTAAAGTATTTTCTTTAGTAGTTAACATTCCAAGCATTGTATCTTTTATCTTTCTAAGTGTGATACTGTTTGATATTACAAGTTCAATTTTATTGAAACTTTCACCCAAAGAAATATCTGATAAACCTGTAAATCTGGCTATATATCAAGCTTTTAAGGTAGATACAGAAAATGTAAAGTTGCTTTTAGTTGTTTTACTGTTTTCTTCTTTGATTCTTTTGCGATTTATAAATACAGATATAAAATCTTTTATATTAACTTTAGTTCTTGGGAGTTTAATCATTGGCTTTCACTATTTTTACTCCTTTAAAACTTTTATGGAATTATTTGGGGAAAAGAAATGATTATTTATTATTTAACTAACTTAATCTCTAGTAGAGAAATATTAACTTCTATTATTGTTTCCTTAATATCAATTGCTGTTTGTTGTTACTACTTGTTTAAGAATCGTTCCTTTGTTTTATTCATTAAGTCTTTTATATCTTTTTCCTTGTCATTGATTTTAAGTATTTTCTTACTGCGTTTATCTTTTGTTCCTGTTTTTTATCTTTCTAAAGATTTAAATAACCAATTCTTTATTGTTTCCACCATGTTTTTCTTATTTTACTTTGTAAGCTTAGTTATTAAGTACATGGTGAGTCTAAAGAATGCTTTGTTTAAGGGAAAAAAGACAAGTTCATTAAAGGAAGCTTTGAATAGCACAAAAAAAGAAAATATATCAAGAGTAGCAACATTATTTGTGTTTTTATCTGTATTTTTATTATCAATTGTTTTTATTGGCTATGGAAGAATAAATATTCTTGCAGTACTTCTTTTTATCTCAGGAATTTTGTCTTCATTGTCTTGTGTCTTTATTCTTCCATTGTTTTTAAAAATATCTGAAAAGGTATTTAAGTAAATATCCTTATTAAATTACTGGTAATATACGTTTATGGTTAATTGGAATGTTCTTGGAAGATATGATAGTGAAAAAGATATTATTGAAACTATTCTTAAGAGTAGGGGAATAAAAAATACAAAAGAATTTCTTTCTACTCCTACTTTGAATGAATGTTTTGATCAACTACCTTTAAGCTTCAAGAAGTCTTTAAAAGAAGCAAAGAAGATTATTGATATATCAACTAAAGAATGTAGTCCAATTGTAATTTTTGGTGATTATGACTCAGATGGGGTAAATGCTACAGCCATTCTTTATAACTTTTTTAAAGATGAAAAAGAGTATAAAAATATTTATTACTTTATCCCTAATAGATTTGAACATAGCTATGGAATATCAATTAGTGCTGTTGATGATGTCCTTAAGAAGTTTAAAAAAGAAGAAAAAATACTTTTTATTACAGTAGATGTAGGGATTACTGCTTATAAAGAAATTGAATACATAAAAAATTTAGGTCATAGAGTAATACTTACTGATCACCATCAAAAACCAAATAAGATACCAAATGCAGATTGTATTGTATGGTCAGATGAGATATGTGGTGCTGTAATATCATGGATTTTAAGTAAAGCTTTAGGGTCAAAGAATAAGCAAAGTCTTGCAAATGCTGCTCTAGCAACGATAACAGACCTTCAGACTATTACCGGATTTAATAGAGTAATTGTTAAAAAAGGTCTTGAAATTTTAAATAATGAACCACCGTTAGGATTAAAAAAGCTTCTTGATATATCTGGAAAGGGAGAGGGGGAAATAACAACATATGAGCTTGGGTGGGTGATAGGACCAAGATTAAATGCTTCTGGAAGATTAGAAACAGCCGAAGATTCTATTAGGCTTTTGGTTGAAAAAGATGAAAAGGTTTTAAATGAATTAGCGTCAAACTTAAATACAAAGAATATTCAAAGACAGGAAAAAACATTAGAAATGTATGAAATAGCATCTGAGTTTGACGAAAAGAATTTGCCAAAGATACTATTTTCTGTAGATGAAAAGTATCATGAAGGGATTATTGGCTTGGTTGCAGCAAAATTAACTCAAAAGTATTACAGACCTTCTATTGTCGTATGTCTTATGGATGAATATGGAAAAGGATCTGCAAGATCTGTTCCTGGAATAAATATTGTTGAAATACTTAGGAAGTATGAAGACTTGCTTATTGATCTTGGAGGTCATCCAATGGCAGCTGGTTTTACTATTGACAAAAAGAATGTTGATAAACTCAAAAAAGGAATAGAAGGATATGCTAAGAAGAATATTAATGATAAAGACTTAACTCCATCAATAAATATAGATTTGGAGATTCCAGCTAAGATAATAAATGAAGATTTAGTTAATTTAATTGATAAGCTAAAACCTTTTGGACTTGGAAATGAACAGCCTGTGTTTTTAACTCAAGATTTAGGAGTGGTTTCTTGTGATATTATGGGCAAAGATAAGCAGCATTTAAGACTAAGTTTATATGATGGTGAAAGGTACTATAGAGCAGTATATTTTGGTGGAGCTAAAAGCTGTAGGGATTTAAATACTGGATCTAAAATAGATTTAGTTTATACATTGAAGAAAAATGAGTACAATGGTAATAGAAATATTGATTTGATAGTAAAGGATTTTAGAAAGGTTTAATTAATACTTATGGAAAGAACTTATATTAAGGATTTAAAAAGCCAAGTTAATAAACAAACTAAAGTTTGTGGTTTTGTACAAACTATTAGAAAACAAGGTGGAATAATATTTTTAATTATTAGAGATGTAACTGGAATAATTCAAGCAGTTGTTTTAAAAGGAGATGTAGATGTATTTGAGAAGACTTTAAATCTTTCTCTTGAGTCTGTTATTGAAATAGAAGGCTTAGTTAAGGAAGAAAAACAAGCTCCTGGTGGGTTTGAAATAAAAGTGGATAAGATTGAAGTTTTATCTAAAGCAGAACCAGAGCTTCCTATTCCAATTATTGAAGAAAAGAGCGGAGATGCTACTGATATTACTAAAAGACTTGATTGGAGATGGTTGGACTTGAGAAAAGAAGATAATCTTCTAATTTTTAAAGTTTGGACGGAGTTGGAGAAAGGTTTTAGGAAGTACTTTAGTGATAATGGTTATGTTCAGATATACACCCCATCTTTCATGGGAACAGCAAGTGAGACAGGAGCTGATGTCTTTGAAGTTAAGTACTTCGACACGAAGGCATACCTTTCACAATCTCCCCAGTTTTATAAACAGATGGGAATGGCATCTGGATTTGAGAAGGTTTTTGTTGTAGGGCCAGTATTTAGAGCAGAACCATCATTTACCACAAGACATACCACAGAATTTACTGGATGGGATTTTGAGATTTCATATGTTAAGTCACATGAAGATGTTATGGCAGAAGAAGAGAAATTATTAGTATCTGGATTTTCTCAAGTTAAAGAGAAACTTGGTTTAGATATTGAAGTTCCTTCTATTCCTTTCCCGAGAATTACTATGGAAGAAGCAAAGAAAAAATTAGATATGGTGGGAGTAAAAAGTGGTAAAAAATATGATTTAATTGGGGAAGAGGAAATAGCTTTAGGAGAAATAATTAAAAAAGAATCTAATCATGATTTTGTGTTTGTTACAGATTGGCCTGTTGAGGGAAGACCTTTTTATCATATGAGATATGAGGAGAATCCTACTATCACAAAGAGTTTCGACCTTTTATATAAAGGTCTTGAGATAACAACAGGGAGTCAAAGAGAACACAGATATGATGTTTTAATACAACAAGCTAAAGAAAAAGAAATGGATATCACCCCATTGCAGGATTATTTTAATTTCTTTAGATATGGGTGTCCTCCTCATGGTGGTGCGGGAATAGGCCCTGGAAGAATGATAATGAGAATATTAAATATTCCAAGTCTTAAGGAAGTCACATTCCTTCCAAGAGATGTTAAGAGGTTAAAGCCTTAAGGAGAATAAGTAAATGACCCTTTCCTTCCCAAGAAAAGTTGTTCTTTACCTAGTTGAAATAGGAATAAGAGTTCTTTGGGTTATTGAAAAGATTACAGACTTTAATGTTAAAGATCTTCTTAGTTTCCTGAAGGTATTTTTTTCATCCAGTATAAGCCTAGTATTTATACTATTTCTTGGTTACTCCTACCGTTTTGGCTATTTGAGAATGATTGCAGAAGGGCTGTTTTTAAACGATAACCCTCCTTCTAGCAACGTACTCATTTCTTTTCCTATAATTACTGACTCAGCACCAGAACCACAAATATCTGGAAAGTCAGCTTTAGCTATTGATAGAAGATCTAATAAAGTTTTATTTGAAAAAGACTCTTCTTTAAAAGTTCTTCCTGCTTCAACAGTAAAACTAATGACTGCTGTTATTTCTTTGGATATTTATACTCTTGATGAAGAGCTAAGGGTTTCAAGATATTGTTTTAATACAGAAGGAACAAAAGCTTTTCTTCCTGAGGGAGAAGTTTATAAAGTTTCAGATTTGATTAGCAGTATGCTTATAGGATCAGCTGGAGATGCTGCTTGTGTACTTGCTACGTCTAAATTAACAGAAAAAGATTTTGTTGATTTGATGAACAAAAAAGCTCAAGAAATTGATATGGAATCAACTAAGTTTTCAAATCCAGTAGGGTTGGATAATATAAATGGGGGACATTATTCTACAGCCTGGGATTTGTATAAACTTGCTAAGTACTCTACATCTATTTCTTTTATTAAAAATTCTGTTGAAAAAAGTACTTATGTTATTTCTTCTACAGATAAACTATTTTCTACTAATTTAACTAATACAAACAGACTTTTGTGGGAAGTACCAGGAAGTGTAGGTATAAAAACAGGCACTACTGAAAATGCTGGAGAGGTTTTAATTTACGAATACAAAGATGAAGTTAAGGATATTATTATCATTGTAATGGGGAGTAAAGATAGGTTTGGAGATACTAAATTAATTCTTGATTGGATAAAGAATAGTTATTCTTGGAATTAATTAATAAACTTTAGTTTAGTTAACAAATTGCTTGGGCTTATTGTGTTTGTGGGGTTGCTTGCTTAGTATATTGCCCAGCTACAGCAGGAAAATATATTGCTATATTTCCTCCAGAGGTTCCTCTTGTTGTATATGTTCCACTAAATACATAAATTGGCTGCATATACTTTTGATAATTAGGAGTTTCATAATAAGAAAGAAATATATTGTCTATTAGTATTCTTTCAATACTTACTGGAGTATATGTATCAAAAGGATTAGCTCCTCTTGGAGTTATCATTGTTATTACACCTCTTCCTTCTTTAACTGCATCCCAAGCTTCTTTTGGAGAAATTATTGGGTATGTTGCATCTGAGGGTGTAACTATTTCCCAGTAGTATGCTTCTATCATTGGATTGTTCATTGGGTACTTACTTTGAGATGGATCTCTAACAATACATCTTAACATTCCTTCTGAAGGATCTGGTCCAAATATTGGATATGTGTTTATTGATCTATAGAAATCAACTAAAGCTACTTGAGATTCTCTAGTGTCTGTTGTTTCATAAAGCTTATTACCAAGATAACTGCCTAGTTTTACACTTTGAGTTCCTTCAACATACAAAGTATCTTCAAATCTAAATATTGAAGTAAAAAGATCTTTTGCTATTTCAACAGCAGTTTGTTGATTAATAGATCCTGGTGAAAAGTCTATATTCCTACCACTTAAGTTTGTATCTAAGTTTAGTTTTCTTGTTTCTATTTCTATTGTTAATAGACTTCCTGTACTGGAATTTCTCCATTTGTATATATTGCCTTTAAGATCTGATATTAAATCTCTTTCTATGAAACCTAATGTTGCAGCATCTGCAATTGCATTCTTTCCTGCAAGATATGAGTATTGCTGAGGTTTAAATTTATAAACAGTCATTTTATCTGGAAAGTTAGTAGGTAGCTTTCCATCTTTTGTGTTTAAAACGTACTCCGGTTTATCTTGTCCCGTTGATTTTTCTATAAATTCCAAAGGATCCAACAAACCAAGGGATGTAGTAGCTGGCTCCTTTTTTGAGAATATAGCTTTAATTAAACCTGCTGACCCCGGTGCTATTACTAGTATAAATAAGTAGTAGGCTACAAAAAATATTAGTAAATACTTTCCAACCTTTTTAATAAGAGCAGAAATATTAGTTAAATTCATTGCTTATATATTATAACAATACTTTTCATGTTAAAATCCTGTTATGAAAATCCGTACAAGACTTGCTCCTAGTCCAACGGGAGAAATTCATGTAGGTAGCATGAGAACCCTTCTTTATGACTATGCTTTAGCAAAGCAAACAGGTGGGGAATTGATACTTAGGATTGAAGATACAGATAGAGAAAGATATGTTAAAGGAGCTGAAGAAAGAGCACTTAAAGTTATTAAAGATTACGGATTATCTTGGGATGAGGGACCTGAGGTAGGTGGCCCTGATGAACCATATTTTCAATCTCAAAGATTAGATATATACAAAAAATATGCATTAGAATTAGTAGAAAAGGGTTTTGCTTATTATTGTTTTTGTACCAAAGAAAGATTAGAAAAGTTAAGAGAAGATCAAAGAAAACAAAAGTTAGCTGTAACTAAGTATGACAAACATTGTTTAAGCTTAAGTAAGGAAGATATTGAAAAGAATTTAAAGGACGGTGTTCCTTACGTTATCAGACTAAAAGTTCCTAGTAATGAAGAAATTGAGGTTGAAGATTTAGTTTTAGGAAAGTTAATATTTCCATCAAATGATGTAGATGATCAAGTTTTAATGAAGTCTGATGGTTTTCCTACATACCACTTAGCTGTTGTTGTAGATGACCACTTAATGAACATTACTCATATCTTAAGAGGAAGAGAATGGATTCCTTCTACTCCTAAGCATGTACTGTTGTACAAAGCCTTTGGTTGGAAACCTCCTAAATTTGTTCATTTACCGCTCTTAAGAGAAGTTGACAGTACAAAGAAACTTTCTAAAAGAACAGGGTCTGTTAGTGCTGTAGATTTTCTTAAAGATGGTTATCTTCCGGAAGCTCTTCTTAACTTTATGATGTTTTTAGGGTGGAATCCTGGAACAGAAAAAGAAATATATTCATTGGATGAGTTTGTTAAAGATTTTTCTATTGAGAAGATACAGACATCAGAAATGGCTGCTTTTGATAGGCAAAAGCTTTTATGGTTTAACGGGATGTATATTAGAAATATGAACACAGAAGAGTTGTGGGGTAGGTTAGTAAGGTGGTATGAAGAATACTCAGAAGAATTAGATTTAAATAAATATGGAAAAGAATTTAATCTTAAAGTTTTGGATTTAGTAAAAGAAAGAATAAAAACTTTAGCTGAGTTTAACGACCTTACTTCTTATTTTTACAAGAAACCTTCTTTTGATAATAATAAGCTTCTTGAGTTTTCTGGAAGTTTAGAGAAAGCAAGAGAAATAATTAAGAATTACCTTGAGTTATACAAGAGTATTTCTGATAAAGATTGGAATAAAGATAATTTAGATAAGCTATCACATGAGTATTTGGGGAAGTATAGCTACAAACCTAAGGAAGCATTCATGACACTGCGATATGCAACTTGTGGAGTAGATTTTACACCCTCTTTGTTTGATGTCTTTAATCTAATAGGTAAGGAAGAAATTATCAATAGATTAGAAGATTCTTTAAAGTAAATTTACACCATTTTTCTATTTAAAATAGAAAATATCCATTTGCTAAATATATTAATATTGCTAAAATTTAAGCAGCAAGTTTAGTTAAGATTTTAAAAGGAGGAACTTCATGACTGCAAAAGTGGTATCAAAGATTAAAGAAAAAACACCTGCTCAACAAGGTAAAGATTTAGCTCTAAAAACCGCTATAGATCAAATAGAAAAGAGCTTTGGAAGAGGATCAATTATGAAGCTTGGAGATAACGTTGGGGAAAGATCTATACCTGTAATTCCAACGGGTTCTATTGCTTTGGATATTGCGCTTGGAGTTGGAGGAGTTCCTAGAGGAAGAATCGTTGAGATCTTTGGACCTGAATCCTCAGGAAAAACGACGTTAGTTCAACACATTATTGCAGAGACTCAAAAGCTTGGTGGAACAGCTGCATTAATTGATGCTGAAAATGCTTTTGATCCTAATTATGCAGAAAAGACAGGAGTTGATGTGAATAATCTTTTAGTATCTCAGCCTGATACTGGAGAACAAGCTTTGGAAATTGCGGAAACTTTAATTAGATCCAATGCTGTAGATTTAGTTGCAATAGATTCTGTTGCAGCACTTGTACCAAGAGCAGAAATTGAAGGTGATATTGGAGATAGCCATGTTGCTATGCAAGCAAGGCTTATGAGTCAAGCTTTAAGGAGATTAAGTGGGGCAATAAGCAGATCAAAATGCACTGTAATTTTTACTAATCAGTTAAGAATGATGATTGGAGTTATGTTTGGAAATCCTGAAACCACTCCTGGAGGGAAAGCTTTAAGATACTATGCTTCAGTAAGAATTGATATTAGGAAGATAGAATCCTTAAAAAGGGGTGATGAGTTTTATGGAATAAGAGTAAAAGCAAAGGTCGTTAAAAACAAGGTAGCACCTCCATTTAGATCAGCTGAGTTTGATATATTGTTCAACGAAGGGATAAGCAAAGAAGGTAATTTGCTTGATGTTGGAGTTGATCTTGGAGTTGTTAAGAAAAGTGGGGCATGGCTTGAATACAATGGAGAAAAAATTGGTCAAGGTAAAGATGCTGCAAGGCAATTTATAAAAGAAAATCCTAAGGTAGGCAGTGATATAGAAAAGGCTATTAGATCAGCTATGAAGCAAAAAGGCGGTGTACCTTTAAACATAGGTGCTGATGAAGAAGAAAAAGTATCTGTAGAAGAATAAAATAAAGATATGGAAAAGACAAAGCTTGATGAAATATATGAAAAAGTATATTTCAAAATGCTTAACTTTATATCTTACAGAATAAGAAGTGAGAAGGAAGTATCTGACAGACTTGATAAGTATTTATTAAAGTACAATTACTTAAAAGATGATGTAGATAAAATTAGATCTGATGTTTTATCTAAGTTAGAAGATGCAGGATACTTAAATGATTCTGAGTTTGCTTCTTGTTATATTAGAAGTTTATTGTCTTCTAAAAAACCAGTAAGTAATATGAAGATTTTTCAGTTTCTCTTAAAGAAAGGAATACCCAAAGATATTATTAACAATGCTTTAAGTAATCTTCCAGATGATTTTCTTCTTCAAAATGCTATTAGGGATGGAGAAAAGAAAATCAGAACCATTAAAGATAGTGATGGGTATGTAGCAAGAAGAAAACTTTCGGATTATTTATATAGAAAAGGCTACCCTTCTGAGGTAGTCCATTCTGCAATTGACAGTTTATTGTAGTTGCAATAAAATCAACTCACGGAATTTGCTATGAAGAAATATTTTGCAATTACATTAAAACCGGAGAATTGTTCCTTTAATACCAAGGCGGATCGGGTGTAATTACTCAATTTCATGCAAATCCAAAGTATTTAAAACCTTAATATTTGAGGTTGAATTTATGTTTAACATGGAGGTAAAAACTTATGGAATTAGCAGAAATAGCCTTTACAGGCATTGTTGTTTTATTGGGTGCTTTAGGCACTTATATTGTAGTTTCTAGAAAGAAGTTCTCAGCTAAGGAGAAATCTAGTGATACACCAGACTTATTAAGTAGTGTGTCAAGCCCTGCTGTTGAAAATGATTCTCAAGTCATTGAAGCTAAGGCTAAAGCTAGGGAAATTATTGTTGAAGCAAAGTCTTTAGCTTTAAATATTCAGTCCAAGGCTCAAGAGCAATCAAGACAGATAAAAGAAGAAGCTATTGAGTCTGAAAGAAGAGCGAATACTCTTAAAGCTCAAGTTGATGCTAGAGCTAAAGAACTTGAAAGCAAAGCTAAAAGTCTTGTATCAATAAAAGAAGCATTGGAGAAAAAGCAGGAAGAAATTGAATCTTTTCATAGAAGGAAACAAGAAGAACTTGAAAAGATATCTATGCTTTCAAAAGAAGAAGCTAGGGAAATGCTATTAAAGAGTTTTGATAAAGACTTGGCAGAGGAAAAGAGTAAAAAGATAAGGGAAAATGAGGAAGAGATAAGGAAAGAATCACATGAACTATCCAAGCAAATACTTATGGAAGCTTTGGAGTTTGGTTCTACAGATATTGTTATTGAACACTCTACATCTAAGGTTAAACTTCCTGATGAAGAGTTAAAGGGAAGAATAATTGGAAAAGAAGGAAGAAATATCAGAACTTTTGAAGAGCTTACTGGAGTTGATTTAGATTTAGATTCATCCCCTGGAGATATTATTGTTTCTTGCTTTGATTCAGTAAGAAGAGCTGTGGCTACTGCAGCACTTGAAAGACTTGTTGCAGATGGAAGAATACAACCTGCAAGAATAGAAGAAATTGTTGAACAGACTCAAAAAGAAATGGATAACATTATGTACAAAGCTGGAGATAGTCTTTGTCATAAGATTGGTCTATATAATGTTTCAAAAGAATTAATTCAAACTCTTGGAAGATTTAAGTATAGGTTTTCTTACGGGCAAAATATGCTTGAGCATACAATGGAAACGGCAAGAATTGGAATGTATATTGCAGAAGAACTAGGAGCTAATGTTGATACTGTAAAGATGGCTTGTGTATTTCATGATATAGGTAAGGTTTTAACTGATAAAGATGGTTCACATGTTGAACTTGGTGTTGAGTACTTAAATAAGTTTAGAGTTCCAAGTGAGGTTGTTAAGTGTATTGCTGAACATCATAATGATAAGTTTAGTTCAATAGAATCAGCTATTGTTGCCCTTGCAGACCATGTGAGTGGTGCAAGACCAGGATCTCGTGGGGAGGATTACGAATCTTATATTAAAAGACTTAAAGATTTAGAAGAAGCAGCTACATCTCAAGATGGAGTAGAAAAGGCATATGCCGTATCAGCCGGTAGGGAGTTAAGAGTCTTTGTTAAGCCAGAAAAGGTAGATGACTACTCAACAGCTCTATTGGCAAAAGAAATTGCTAGAAAGATAGAGCTTGAACAGAACTACCCTGGTGTAGTAAAAGTAATAGTAATAAGGGAAACTAGAGTTTCTGAGACTGCTAAGTAAACAGATACAACAAGTATTAATTTGAAGCTGGAGGTAAATATGTACTATGTTTTAGTAACCATACTGGGGCTTCTCATATTTGTTTTGTTTCTTAAAGCTCTTGGGTCAGTTATAAAAGGTATTCTTACTACACTTTTTGTATTTGCTGGTATATTTGCCATTATTGTTATGGTTAAGTCTTTAAGCAATCCTGTTAGTGTTCTTGGAATGTATAAAGTAGATAATTTAGTAATTACAAAGGTTAAATAGAAAGATAAGGATTGATATGAAAATATTATTTGTTGGGGAAATAGTTGCAAAACCTGGAAGAGAAGTAGTTTCTAGGTTTTTACCAGAGATTATTAAGGAGTATAAGGTAGACTTAGTATTTGCAAATGCTGAAAACTTATCTGGAGGCAGAGGAGTTACTGAAGAAAAGTTAGACCAAATGAAGCTTGCAGGTATTGACTATTTTACAAGTGGAGAACATATATTTTGGGAAAAGGGAACTGAGGATATTATTGATAAGCTTCCTATATTAAGACCAGCTAACTACCCAGAAGGAACTCCCGGAGAAGGTTATAAAATTATTGATGCAGGAAAGAATGGGCAAGTGCTTTTAATTAATCTTATGGGTGTAAGTTCTTACAGTGGAAAAAATGCATTCTTGGATAATCCTTTTGCAAAAGCTGATGAGATATTGGAAAAAACAAAAGATCAAGAGTTTACTGCAAAGATTGTTGATTTTCATGCTGAAGCAACTAGTGAAAAGTATTCCCTAGGGTTTTATTTAGATGGAAGAGTTGATGCAATTGTTGGTACTCATACTCATGTTCCAACTTGTGATAATTATGTTTTACCCAAAGGAACTTTGTATGTAACTGATGTTGGAATGTGTGGAGCAATAGATTCTTCACTGGGTGTTAAGGCCGATATTACAATAAAAATGTTTAAAACCGCGATGAATCAACGTTTTGAATGGGAAAGTGCTGGTAGAAAGGCATTTCGCAGTGTATTATTAGATTTAGAGGCAAAATCAATCATTAGGATTGATAAGATGATATAAATAGTTGCCTACTCAGGCAGCAATTTCTTTTGAGAGGGGGTGTTATGAAAAATGGTAAAAACAGATTTAATTGCTAAGGTTGCAGACATGGCCGGAATGACCAAAGTCGATGCAAACAAAGCTATAGACGCAGTCGTGGAAGCAATTCAAGCTTCACTTGCAAAGGGTGAAAAGGTTACATGGACAGGATTTGGTACATTTGAGGTTAGAAATAGAGCAGCAAGAATGGGAAGAAATCCTCAGACTGGAGCACCCCTACATATTCCAGCAAGCAAGACTCCTGCATTCAAATCAGGAAAGAGCTTGAAGGATGCTGTAAAGTAATAGACTTTGAACTTGTACACGCTTGTACAATATAGATCCTCGGGTAATACCGGGGATCTTTGTATTTTGTTAAATTTCCTGTGTGTAGAATTTAAGCTTGTCACCTACTTCTATTTCAGTGTCTCTATAGTAAGCTCTAACAAATGAATTAAATAACCTCTCGTCGCTACAAAACACCGTGTCGGGTTTAAACGTATACCTAGCGATGTTATAACCGCTTTCAATATTTTGCATAAAGCATATTTTTAGTTTACTTTCTTCTTCGTATACTGCTGAAGTATAGTGCTTTAGTCCTGTTATTTTAGGATTAACCAATTGTTTAAAATTTCCAGAGTCTATGAAATCCTGAAAATAAGCATCTGCTATCTTAGCTGAGCCAACTAACCTTGATTGAGTTGCATAATCTATCCCCCTGTGATCATTAATATATTCTTTCTTAGATCCTTTATCACCTTCAAAATATTTAGTTATTGTTCCAACTGGAGAATATATGTTTCCCTTCTCTGTGATTTTTGGAAAACGCTCACTTAGTGGAATTTTTGTGGAGTTTCTTATGTTATGGTTAAGCAATATAAAGTTGGTTTTAATGTTTTTTAAATCACTTATAGTTCTAATTACTTCTTCTCTAGATTCTTTATTATTTTGATGCCAAATCTTTAACGTTGAAATTTTTCTGGAGGCAATTGTAGCTTCTTCAGTTATCAACTTTCCTCCTACGTCTTTAATAGGTTTAATAGGCCCTTCAAATGCAATGCCAATAACCCCTCCTTCCTTTGAGTACACAAAGCCTTGCAAATTTTCGTCCGTATATTCACATTCTAAGATGTTTATGTATCTTTGGATGAATTCAGAAAGATTTATAAATTCAGATTTTTTTATTATGTTTAAAGATAGAGTCATTGTTACAAATTTTGCCCTCGATAGTATTCTAACTCTCGAGGGCATTTTTAGCATTACTTGTCTTCCGGTTCGCAATCGAATCGATCGTCTTTTCCACAATCATTGCAATCTTCGTCGCAGTCGCAGTCGTGATTGTACCCAGTACAGTCGCAATCTTGTTCGGTTTTGCAATCTTCATCACAATCACAATCATGTTTGTATCCAGTACAATCCTCACAATCCTGACTTGCCTGCAAAAGCAGATTACTTAGCGGAAGAAGTATTCCCCAGCTGGAAGCTGTGGTCATGTTTTTTCCTCCTTTCATGCTGAGCCATTGCTTCTTGAATTATTCTCCCTTCATATATTAGCAAATGTGGTAGTATCTGCCTATATATTGGGCACATTATAGGTGTCTTGCCGATTGTGTTAGACTTTTTTGCTATGGCCTGACACCCATTTGCACATACATATCTCCATGTGCAGTCTATACATTTTTTAGCTAAAGCATTTTTCTCTATTGTTGTGTTTGCCGTACCTCCTTTATTATTTCCTAGGTAGTTTATTGGTTCCTCTATTGTCATTTGGCATGTGCTTATGGATCCATTTGTTCCAATTGCAAAGTAACTTTTTCCTGCTGCACATACACGTTCTCTCTTGCCGTCAAAGCTTATATTATTAAAACTTATCCTTGGGATTTTTTCCCATGGTTGCTCAGTAATTCGTTTTAATTCTTTAATAACTAACTTAGATACCTTGGTTGCATTCAGTTTTAATTTTCTATTTTTATTCAGATCCCTAGAGAAACTTAAGCCTAAAGATAGCCCTTTTTTGGCGGTAAAATCTATCAATAACCCAAGTCCTTTGACACTCTCATTTGTTATTACGGCAATAATGTGCGGTTTTATATTTAGGTCGAGTAGTTTCTCTATTCCTTTGACGGCGTCTCCGTAGCTACTAGTACCGTTTATATAAGGTCTAGTGTTGTTGAAACTTCCAATTCCATTAAGCGATATCATAACTTTAAAATTTAGCTCTTTAAGTTTTCTTGCAGTGTTCTCAGTAATTAGTGTGCCGTTTGATATTAAAGACAACCTTATCTTTACCCCAACGGGCTCTAGCACCTTTTTCACTTCCTTTACAGTCTTTTCCACTTGGTCAAAAGCAATAAGTGGTTCTCCACCGGCAAATTTTAAATTCAAAACTTTTAAATTTCTTTTCTTTGCTTCGTGCTTAACATACTTGGCAATGTTGCTGATAGTCTCATCCGATATTACAGAATTGCCTTTAGTTATATAACAACCTTCACATTGTAGGTTGCAAAGATCTGTTGTGTGTATCCAAAGACTTATTTGCTTTCCTCTACTAGTCCTAACGGTCTTACCTTCGTTTATCTTTGGATCTGAATTTTGCCACCCTAATATTATTTTTTCATTCTCAAATATATTGAGTATTTTTTCGATTGAACTTTGGGTAAGCTTGTTTGTATTGACCGGGACATTTTTCTGGATGCACTCAAATATGTAAAGAGCCGAGCCTGTAATTACAAAAGGTCTAGCAAATCCTCCTGGGTTGTATATTACAATATCACCGTTTGGTAGCTTTTCGCATAACATCTCCTCTGAGAGCTTTATACCGCGTAGCATAGTACTCCTTTCTATGTTTTATATTGGTTTATAGCTAAGTATTCTATAGGCATATTCATAGATGTCAAGTTTTCTCACCAAGAATTACTTAGTACTGTTTACATCAATTTACTTCCTAATCTCAAGTGCTAAAATATCTTTCGTATGGCAACAACAAAAGATTATTACGAAATACTAGGTGTTCAAAGAAATGCTTCTCCTGAAGATATTAAGAAGGCATATAGAAAACTAGCTAGAGAGCACCATCCTGATATGGTTAAGGAAAGTGATAAATCTGCAGCGGAGAAGAGATTTAAGGAAATAAATGAAGCATATCAAGTGTTAAGTGATCCTCAGAAGAGAAAAATGTATGACCAATTTGGTCATACGGGTGAAGGATTTGCTGGACAGCAAGGTGGCCAGTATGGTCCATTTAGTTATACTTATTCAAGCTCCAGTGGTAATCCTTTTGGAGATAGTAATTTTGATCCTTTTGATATTTTTGAAGATTTCTTTGGATTTAGAGGGTACTCATCTAGAAGACCAAGAAGGGGAAAGAATCTTTATTATGAAATGAGAATTGAATTTAAAGATGCTGTGTTTGGAATAGAAAGAGAAATTAATGTTGAAAGTGGAAAAGTTAAAGTGAAGATACCTGCAGGTATGAGAGATGGTATGGAGATTAAGTTTTCTGGAAAGGGAATGCCTGGGCCAGAAGGAGCTCCATCAGGAGATCTATATATTACAGTAAGGTTAAGAGATGTTCCAAATTTTGTAATTATGGGAGATGATGTTTTAGTTTCAAAAGAAATTAACATGGTAGAAGCAGCATTAGGTATTGTTATTGATGTTCCAACTGTTGATTTATCTGATAAAGATGGTGTTGGAAAAACAAAGTTAAAAGTTCCAGGAGGAACGCAGTACGGATCTAGGTTTTTAATAAGGAATAAAGGAATGCCTAAGCTTCATGGAAGAGGACAAGGTAAGGTTATTGTTCAAGTTTTAGTTAAAATACCCCAGAGATTGAATAAGAAACAAAGAGATTTGTTAGAGAAGTTGTTAGAAGAGAAGTAGTTTGTTTAAACAAAAGAAAAAGAAAACCCAGATTTGCTTTTAGCATTTCTGGGTTTTAGTTTCTACTCTGTCTCCGTTTCTTCCATCCATAATTGTGGGCAAACAATTTGTCCATATTTGTTCAACCCCCAACCATACTCGTCCCCATTATATTCATTGTCTCCGTTAGGGAGTTTGTATGTTACACATTTTCCTGTTGTTACTGGGTCTTCTTCCCTCGATCCTTCAAATAAAAAGGAAGATTCTCCTTCTTGGATTGTACACCAGTTTCCTTGGTAGTAGTCATTTTCGTGCTTTGGCAAAGATACTGTTGAGTCTGGATCTATACGAATATTTATATAAGGTGGTTGAAAAAGGGTATGGAATACCAGAAACTGATTGGATGTTGGAGAGTACGCCAACCAATAGATGTGTTCATCATCTGAAAGGTCGGTGTACATGCTTATATACACAATAGATCCTTCTGATGTTGATATGTTAACACCGTTTACGGAGAAGTGAGTGACCCCATCTATTGTTTTTGAGCTTGTAATTTCAGCTCTCACACCCTTGCCGTTTATTATCCATGATGAGTTACTGTAAATAACATCGTTGGTTTCCAGTTCTGGTCCGTTGGAATAGTTGTTATTTACCCTTACGCTTGTACCAAGTTCCATAGTGGAACACCCTTCAAAATCTTCAGCTTTTTTTGGTGTTGGTGTGATGGTTGAAGTTGCTTCTGGTACAGTTGTTGGTGTGGTTGAGACTTGGACTTCCGGAGTGTTGACATTTGCAGACTCTTCTTGTTGACTACACGAGGTAGCAATAACAAGAAGAAGCACTGCTAGTAAAATCGTTTTCTTTTTCATTTTTTCCTCGTTTTGGTTTTGTTTTAGTTTTCAAAGTTCAGCCTATTTGAAGCTGTGCTTGAATTATACAGCTCTTTACCTCCTACGTCAATACTATAGGTAGTGTAGTGATTATCTACAGCAATATTGTTGAAGATAGAACTACGTATTGCTATCATAAGATTATGGATCTGCCTATTAATTCTTTACAAGATAGGGAGTTAAACTCAGAAGTGAGTAGTAAATCTTCCTCTAAGAAACCTTTAATTATTTTGTTTATCTTTTTGTCTTTAGTGCTTGTATTATTTGGTATTCTCTATGGTGTTAATACAGGTGTTTTTAATTCTATCTTAAGGATAAAAACTGACGAGAACAAAGAAGATTTAAGTGTAATTAAAGAGATTGGAGATGATGAGGAAACAGCTTTTGGAAGTTTAGTTAATAAAAGTGAGGTTTTAACTCAAGAAATACTAGCAAATGATTTTCTAACTTTTAAGGAAAAGATGCTTTCTGGAGTAAGCGATGAACTTTGGAGTTGGGAGGATGATTTTGTTCATGTTAAGGTTTACGAGATAAATAAAGGGGAAGGTATTATTTATGTGGATTTTTTAATCCCTGGTGATGGTAGATTTAGTGGAAGTGGTGATGTCAAAGAACATTCTGCTGTTAAGGTGTCTTGTTTAGATGAATTTACACTTGTTGTTGATCCATCAAGTTTAGAAGTTATCAAAACTGGAGTAAATTTATTTGATAATTTTGTACCTGATAAGGATCTTCTTCTTTTTAAGTGTTCTGATGAAAAGTGTACAGAAACAAGATATGGGTGTCTCATATTAAAAGGTGTCAATACAAATGCCAATGCTGAGTAGTTTTCGTATTAAAGCAATATACATATATGAATTATTTGTCTTTCTCTTTCTTATTATTGTTTTTCCTCTGAAATACTCTTTTGCTTGTGATACTTGTGAACCTCCTTGGAAAGATGGTGGTGATGTTTGTTATATAGGTGAAGGTTGTCCTTCTTGGGTGTGCAGAGTATGGGGTTGTACACAGTGGGTGTGTAATAGGTGTCCCCAAGCTGGTTGTGAAAGTGCACACTGTACAAAATGGTGTTGGAGGAACTATTATCCATATGGATATACTTGTTGTGGGAAATATGAATGTGATGTGTGGAAGCAAAGTTGCACTAACTGCGATTCTGTTTGTGCAGCTAATGGGTGGATTCCCGTTCCCTGTAATGGATCTTGTTTTCTGTGTCCATGTACCCCAGTTGATGGAGGATGGTCATCATGGAGTACATGTTCTGCAGTATGTGGAGGAGGAACTCAAACAAGAACATGTACTAATCCTTCCCCATCATGTGGAGGATCTTCATGTTCTGGAGCATCATCTCAAGCTTGTAACACTCAAGCATGTGATGTTCTACCCATTGGTGCTCATGATTCTTCAAATTGCAGCTGTTCTGGTCAAGTTACAGCAAGTGGATGGGCTTGTGATCAAAACAACTGGTCATCTGATCTACAAGTAGATTTCTATAGAGATGGAACATCATCAACAGGAATATTCATTGGATCAACTACAGCAGGTACTTCAAGACCAGACTTAGGAAGTACTTGTGGTGGAGATATAAACCATGGATTTAAATTTACTTCATCTTCTCAACCTTCTGGACCCCATACAATTTATGCTTATGCTATAGATGTACCACTTGGTACTAGTAAACTGCTTGCAAACTCTCCAAAGTCAATTACTTGTGGAGTTACATACACACTAAAGATAAATATTAAAGATGCAGGAAATGGATGTTCTTCTCTTGGAGAAGGAATTGAAGGAGCAAAAGTATATGTATATAAATCAATTGGAGGAATAGCTGGAGATCCGCTAACAGGTTCTCCAGCTACATCTGATTCAAATGGAGTTGCAACATTTGAAAATGTATCGGTTTCT
>JBAQUF010000005.1:0-5576 GCA_049297375.1 Patescibacteria group bacterium | reverse complement strand
ACTTAAGATTGTACAAAATCCAAAGAAGTTAGGTTTAGATCAATACCTAGGAATACAAAAGAATCCAGATATTGCATATGTTGAAGTGGATGATAAAACTCATAGAATTATAGTTAAAGGTGCTGCTGACGCAAAGTTTGGAAAATTAGGTAAGCACTCTTTTAATCAAATAAAAGAAAGTGGTTTTAAGAGAACTTTCCAAAGAGTAACATCAAGACTGCCGCTTCTATCTCCAGGTTCTTTATCCAAACTAGGTTTAAATAACTTAGGTAAAGTATTTAAATCAGGAATGGATGTTTCGGAAGATTTTACTCAAGTTTTAATATTTCCTTCTGATGCAGAAATAGGTAACAAGTATTGTCTTATAGATTCAAAAGAACTTGAACATTTTGAAGTAGATCTTCTATTTAATCTTTTAAGTAAAAAAGATATAGAAGTAACAACATCGTGTTTTTCACATAAGGATGTTGAGAGAATTTGTGTGTGGTTGAAGAGTATCATGGAAAAGGAATAAAGTAGATTTTAAAGGTCTTAATTCTAGAAAATCTTCTTTTGGTGAGACTTTAATATATTTGTTACAATTGCTTTATATGGACTTTAATGATTATCAAACTGAGTCTAGAAAGCACGCGTTTTATCCAAATCAAAATACACCAGATGCTTTTAGATACTTAATATATGGGATTACTGGGGAAGCTGGAGAACTAGCAGAGCATTTTAAGCACGCACTTCGCGATGAAGACGATAAAATTAGTCCTGAACGCCGAGACTTAATTATAAAAGAGATATCCGATATTCTTTGGTATTTAGCTAATATCTGTACTGAGCTAGGTGTTGATTTTAATGAAATACCAAAAGTTGGATTAAAAAAGATTGAAGACAGATTGAAGAGAGGTACACTGCAAGGATCAGGAAATACGAGATAGTTTTTGGTGAGGGCGATGGGGATCGAACCCATGACACGCGGCTTAAAAGGCCGCTGCTCTACCGCTGAGCTACGCCCCCTCAATACAAGATTAATATCTTTGACATTATAAACTATATACTTCTTTTTTGAAATAAAAAAAACTCGCTACGTCTTAGATTAAACATAGCGAGCATAATTTTTAAGGGCATTTGGGAAATGAAGGGATAGGAGGGCTTATTTCTTATCCTAAACATAGAAAGGAGGATCCTACCAAATGCCCTAAATGAGACCCTAGGATTCGAACCTAGAACCTTCCTCTTGGCAAGAGGACGATCTAACCAATTGATCTAGGTCCCAAGTACTTCCTTCCTTTTAATTTTCAAGAATATCAATCTATCAAACCTTCAAAATCTTGTCAAATTGGAGTAGTCCTTTATCTAGATGCGTACTTTGCATATAACTGACCACAAGCTGCTTCTATATCAGATCCAAAGTTTTGTCTAATAGTATAGTTGATATGTTTGTTTTCTAATATCTTGCAAAATTTATCAAAATCTTCTTTTGTAGATTGTTTAAAAGAAGATAAAGTAGAACCTTCATGAAACTTAATTAAATTAACATGAAAAAGATAGTCTTTCCTTCCTGATCTTTTAATTATTCTACATAACTCCTTAGCATGTTCTTCAGTATCATTTACTTTAGATAACATAACATAAGCTAGAAATACCTTTTTATTTGTTTTGTATACATGTTCTCTTAATGCAGTTAATACTTCAGATAATGGATATTTCTTAGTTGCTGGCATTAAGGATTCTCTTTGTTTTTGAAAAGGGGAATGTAGTGATAATGCAATATTCACTTGAGGATACTTATCAGTAATATTTCTAATACCAGGAATAATTCCGCATGTTGAAACACTTAGTTTTCTTTGACTTAATCCTATGTAATTAATAAATATATCAAGAGATTTAAAAAAGTTTGGGTTATCTAATGGTTCTCCCATTCCACTAAAAAATACTGTATCAATGTTTATCTCTTCTTGAATAAAATACAAAAGCTGATCTGCAATTTCATCGGCTGTTAAGTTTCTTCTAAATCCCGTAGCTCCTGTTGCGCAGAATTTACATCCCATTGCACATCCGCTTTGAGTAGAAATACATAAAGCTTGGTGTTTAACTTTTCTTTCTTCATTTGGGTTATAAATCATTCTTACAGACTCTATTCTATGTCCATCTATAGTTTCAAAAAGAATCTTTTGAGCTTGCTTTTCTTTAGATACAGCAATTGGTTTAAGCGATAATACATTTCCAAACTTATCTTTAAGTTCTTCCCTTAGATCTTTCTTAATTGTTGATATATCTGTGTAACTTTTAACTCCTTGTTTATAAACTGCATTTGTTATTTGGTTAATGGTAAAAGATGGATACTTTGTATCTAAAAATCTTTCTATTTGTTCAATTTTGTTTTCATTTGTATTCATATTGTTCATATTTAGTCTAGATACATTATATGCCTTACGTTTGTTAGCAATTAATGAAGTGATTAGAATTAATAACTAAAATAAAAAAACTCGCTAATCTTCTTATAAAAATTAGCGAGTAGTATTAGGTGGTGCTAGAGGTTACAGTATGAAGGGGTGGACACACTGTATTAACTTGGCACCATGTAAACATTTGAGACATCTTAAGAACACTTAATGTCTCTAGTGGGCGTAGATGGGTTTGAACCACCGACCTCCTCCATGCTATGAAGGCACTCTATCTACTGAGCTATACGCCCGTTCCTCTCTTCTTTACTACCTTTAAGACCTGAAATTTACCAGAGTAATGTTTTTATGTCAATCTCTATTAGGAATTATTTAAACCCGAAGTTTACACGAAACCAGCACTAGTGTAAACTTAATACATGCCACTTCAACCGTTAGCAGAAAGACTAAGACCTAAAGGTATTAATGAGTTTGTTGGTCAAGAGCAAATAGTAGATGTAATTAAAACCCTTCTTCTAAGATCAAAAGAAACTGATTTCTTTCCTTCATTAATATTCTGGGGTCCTCCAGGGTCAGGAAAAACTACATTAGCTAGAATAATATCAAACGAGCTTGGCAGAACCTTTTATGAATTTTCTGCAGTAAATACATCTACTAAAGAAATAGAAAAAATAGTTCCTAAAGAAGCAAATAAAAAGGATAAAGGCTTAGGAATACTACCTGAAGAAAAGGATAAAAGATTCCCTATTGTATTTATTGATGAAATACATAGATTTAATAAAGCACAGCAAGATTCACTTCTTCCACATGTTGAAAAGGGAAGTATCGTCTTTATTGGAGCAACAACTGAAAATCCATCATTTGAAGTAATATCTCCTTTAATGTCTAGATGCAGAGTGTTGATTCTTAAACTGCATAATGAAGAAGATTTAAAAACAATAATTAGTAGGGGAGTGGACTTACTTAAAATAGAAATTGAGCCTGATGTTTTGGATTTCTTATCTTTATCTTCAAACGGAGATGCAAGAATTGCTTTAAATGTTTTAGAAATAGCTTCAAACTTAAGTAAATCAAAAAAGATAGAAATGAAGCATATAGAAGATGCTCTTCAAAGAAGAAACTTAGGATTTGATTTAAAAGGTGAGGAGTTTTATAACACAATATCTGCTCTTCACAAGTCTTTAAGAGGTTCCGATCCTGATTCTGCTTTATATTGGTTAGGAAGAATGCTTGAAGCAGGACAAGACCCTATCTATATTGCAAGAAGATTAGTTAGATTTGCATCAGAAGATGTAGGTTTAGAAGATCCTCAAGCTCTTATCCTTGCTGTATCTGCATTTAAAGCATGTGAGGTTATTGGAATGCCTGAATGTAATTTAGCACTTGCAGAAACTGTTGCATACTTAGCTAAAGCTCCTAAATCAAATAAGCTTTATATTGCTTATGGAAAGGTAAAGGAAGATGTAGAAAAGTATGGTAACTTGCCTGTTCCTTTTGAAATTAGAAATGCTCCTACTAAATTTATGAAAGATATTGGCTATGGTAAAGGTTATAAATATGAACACAGTTTGGAAGCTAAGAAAACAGATCAAGAGTATATGCCAGAGAAGTTAAGAGGTAGGAAGTATTTATAACTTACTCAGCTGATTTGTACTAGTTAATTTCAGTAGATTTATACTTGTTTGAATTATCTCTACCAAATCTTAGTATCCAGTTGCTATTTAATTTCCCTAGTAAAAGAAAATCTTCTACTACATCAAATAAAAGATGAAATATTATTGATAAACAAAGAGTTACTCCAAGTACTTTTTCTTCACTAAAATATAAATGACAAAAAGCAGTAAAAAGAAGGACTGTAAAGAGGTTGTGAGAGTATACATCAGTTAGTTTCTTATGGTTTTCTTTTACAAAGTTGATGTAAGCTTTGATGTGGTATTTTTTTAAGAAGGCTCTAGCATCTTTTGCATAATCTTCCTTCTTTTTATACCAAAATATATATAAAAGATGATCTATGTCAGGAAGAATTGATCCTATAATGGAAAAAGATACTATTTTTGAGTAGTTGTAGTTTGGAAATAAATCTCTAACAATCAAGGATGCAAGAAGTCCGATTAGTATATGAATAACCATGTGGTATCTACAGGTTATTCTCCTTAATTTCTGTTTTATCTTATTCACTTTGTATATAGTACCACTTAGGATTAAGGCAGAGGGTTTAACTAATTTTATATTAAGGAGTTTAGAGAATCCTTGATTTTAGATACTAAATCTTCAGTGCTGAAAAATTCAATTATATTATTTGAGAATTTCTTAAAGAGAGTGCCTTTTATATCCATTCTAACTGCAGTTATTATCTTTTTACCTAGTACTTTTGCACATATGTATTCAAACGTTAATCCTATGCTTCTTTTATCATTTTCAACATAAGTAAATAAAATATCTGACTTTTTAATATTTTTTATTATTGGAATAATACTTTGAGAAGCAGGAACTGAATCATGGTTCCAATTGTATTTATCTCTTCCTAGTATAAATACATTATGACCACAAGATGATATGGCTTCTGATATCTTTTGAAGACTGTCTTTTAAGTTTTGTTTATCTTCCACGTTTCTATACTTATAGCCTATGTATATATTCATGTGGTTACTATTCTAACATTTTGTTTAGTAAAGAAAAACCGGTCTTAAATTATATTTAGACCGGCTAATTCTCCTTGCTATTCTTATTCGAACAAGAAAACCACCCCACACGATACAGTTACAATAATCCAAATTAAAACAAATACCAATCCTGCAGCTATACAAAGCACGATTGTTGCTGCAACAAAGCAAATAACTGCAAACAGTGCTTGCAAAACATATTCTTGCAGAAGCAAAATTACCACACCAAGAAGGATGAGGGTAACGCTCCATCTTGTCCCCTTTTTCTTTAAATCTTCTGCTTTTAATATCAGATCCTGCTTCTCCTTACTTGTAATTCTGTATTTCTTTTCTTCTTCTACATTAGCAAGTTGATCTTGTATTTCAGCTCTTTTTATCTCTTTGATTTCAGGATCCCTCAAGCTTTTTCTAAGCTTTTCCACCTTGTTTTCTAAAGTCCTCTTGGCCTCATTTGATATTAACTTATTTTTTGAAGCTTGTGTCTTTAGATCTTTCCTAACATAACCAACCCCTGATGTGT
>JBAQUF010000004.1:0-7533 GCA_049297375.1 Patescibacteria group bacterium | reverse complement strand
GTGGGGATTCTACGATTGAAAAAGACGTAATAAAGCTCATGAATGGTGAAAAAGCAAATATGTGTTTTACGGATCCTCCGTACATTCTTGATTACTTAAAGGGAAAGAAAAAGGCTGGAAAGGCAATAACAGGATTCGGTGCTAAAAGAGATCGTAGGTACTTAGAAACAGATGTTTTACCACCTGATTTCACAGAAAAGTGGATGAAAAATATCAGTAGAGTTCAAAATGAAAGCTTTTCAATAATAGTTTATGAAAATTGGAAGAACATTTGTACTATCTCAAACGAAATGTCGAAATATTGGAAAGTTAAAAACATGATTGTTTGGCATCTTCCCAACCGTACACAGGGTTTTGCAGGAAAATATAGATTTTTCTCAAAACATGACATTGCTATGGTTGGTGCTTCTCCAAACGTAGATATTCCCTTTAATATGGAACCTGAAGAAGATGGGCTTCAAAGTGAATATGAAACCGCCCTATATGCAATATCAGGTAAACCACAATGGGAAAGTTATAAACATGGGAAGAAATATCAACCAACAGACTTCGTGGAATATATTGCTTCTGATGAGAAAAGTTCAGGTCAAGGTATTATCTTTGGGACCAAGCCAATAGAAATTCTTATTCCATACATCAAAGTACTAACAAAAAGAAACGATTTAATAGTTGAGCCTTTTGGTGGAAGTGGTTCTACGCTAATTGCCGCAACAAAGATGAGACGTAGATGTTATCTCATGGAGAAATCACCTGTTTATTGTGAAGTTATCAAACATAGATGGGAAAAGCTGACAGGTTTAAAAGGAGTAAAAATATTATGAATACATCAATAGAAAAAAGACAACAAAAAGAAAAGGAATTACTTATAAAGCAATTCTCTAAGACTCCAATAGTACAGTTTGCTTGCGAAAAAGTTGGAGTTGGTCGTGCAACATACTACCGATGGAGAAAAGAGGACGCAGAATTTGTAAAAAATGCCGATGAAGCTCTACGGGAAAGTGTTTCCTTGATGAACGATCTAGCGGAATCCCAACTCTTATCAGCTATTCGTGAGAAAAATATGACCGCAATAATATTTTGGTTAAAGAATAGACATAAGGCATATTCAACAAAAGTAGAATTTACAGGAAAAATTTCAACTGAACTTGGCCACCTTACTGAAGAGCAAGAAACACTTATTGATAAGGCTATTGATTTAGTTATGAAAAAAGGTAAACACACAGATGACGCCACCAAACCCTAATAAATTAACAGATAAAGAATTTCTGGAACTAAAGAAACAAATTAAAGAAAACAAAAGCTTCAGAAAAAGACTCTGTTCTTCAAATCATTTTTGGTTTTTCTATGTTTATTTCACAAATCACATTTTGTATGAACCTGCACCATTTCACTATGAACTTTTTGATATATCTCAAGATTTATCCATCTCTCTAGCTGCAATCACCGCTTTTAGAGGTTCAGGAAAGTCAACAATTATGTCTTTGTCCTACCCTATTTGGGCAATTTTAGGTGTAATGGAAAAAAAGTATATTCTTTTAATAAGCCAAGTTCAGCAACAAGCAACTCAGGTTTTAGCAAATATAAAATCGGAGTTAGAAACTAACCAACTATTAATTGAGGATTTTGGACCATTCGAAGAGATAGCTGGAATTTGGAATACCAATACAATAACTCTTTCCAAATACAACGCCAGAATTACATCTTTATCTACAGGTACAAATATTAGGGGCTTAAGACAAAATCAATTTCGTCCACAATTAATAGTATGTGATGATATAGAAAGTTTAGAGTCAGTAAAAAACATTGAGAGCCGAAATAATACATATAAATGGTTCACACAGGATGTATTGCCAAGCGGTGATAAAAATACAAAAGTTGTAGTAATAGGAAACTTGTTACATGAAGACTCTTTACAATCGCGACTAAAAGAGAAAATGCTTAACGAACCAAATTTAGGTACCTACAGGGAATACCCTCTATTAGATGATAACAATGATTGTTTATGGCCATCTAAATTTCCTACAGTTGATGATATTAATAAAGTAAAAAATTCAGTTTTTGATGAACCTGCGTGGTATCGAGAATACTTACTTAGGATAATCTCTGATGCTAGTAGGATTATTTATCCGGAATGGATTCAATACTACGAAGATTTGCCTACAACAAACTGCAAGGAGTATAAGATGACAGCTGTTGGTGTCGATTTAGCTATTTCTGAAAGAACAACTGCTGACTATACAGCTATCGTTACTGCCAGACTATATGAATACGACAACACACCCAAAATCTATATTCTTCCCAATATTATAAACAAAAGACTTAACTTTGCAGACGCTGGCGAAGCAGTTGCTGCCATAGTTAATCCACTAGGTCATGGTTCTGATATAAAAATATATGTTGAAAGTGTTGGTTATCAAGAAGCTTTGTCACAGCATTTAAGAACTCAAGGATACAGGGTAGAATCAGTTAACCCAAAAGGAGATAAAACAGTACGGCTCTCAGGATTGGCGCCTCTTATTAAATCTGGAGTGGTTTTGTTTCCTAAAAAAGGTGCAGAGTTGCAAATTACACAAATAACTAACTTTGGTGTAGAAAAACATGATGACCTTGCTGACGCCTTAATTTATGCGGTTGACCCGTTAATAGAATTTGCGCATCGAAAAAAGGCTCGGGCTTTTTCACAAAAACCTCAAGGTTGGTAACTTTCATAGTATAATCATATTAGAAAATTAAATCTCAGCGGCGAAAACTTCCGGAAACGGAAATATATTCGAACCCAAAAAGGGGCTACCCTCTCGGGTTCGAGGCTTCGCCGCTGAGATACTACAAGGGTAGTCCCTTTTTATGCGTCTAAATATAAGAATAAAAAATTATAAACCTTGCAAAAATCCCTTTGTAGCGTCATCAATCCATAATAGTAATTGTTTAATAGAAAGGGTTTATAAATGTTTAACATAGGAAACTATTTCGTTAAATATATAACTGGGATAGCGTCTATTAATAGACCAGCAGATAATTATATTTTATCTGTAGAGACGGAAGGTATTAAATTAAGTCGTTTTACAAGTCCAACAGCTCTAATAAAATGGGTAGACATCCAGAAAATAACATCAGAAAGTCAGGGTGAAATTACTAAATCACTATCTATAGGTAAAGCAGCAGTTGGCTTAGTACTATTAGGTCCCTTGGGAGCGCTCATAGGAGCCGGTATGCGATCAACACATGACAATAGAGTTATGTTTGTCCACGTAGCATATAAAGACGAAGATGGTGAAGTATGTGATTGTATCTTACAAACTAAACAAGCTTTTGAAATTTCAAATAAATTGGTAGCAGAGAGAAAAGAATATTACAGAAAAAATAATCTGTCTTTAATTTCACCAGCAAAAACAGAATCTAATTTAGATCAACTAGCTAAACTTGCTGAACTTAAAGACAGAGGTGTTATTACGACAGAAGAGTTTGAGCTTAAAAAGAAACAACTATTAGGTCTTTGACTTTGTTGACTTCGTTCTGAAATTGCGTCATCCATTTGTAAGTTAAATATTTTTTAGTGCAAGTAAGGGGGTGATTATGAGTGGATAATAAAAAATGTAAATATTGTCAAACTGAAATTGATAAAAAGGCTAGAATTTGTCCAAATTGTAAGAAGGACCAAAGAGGTTGGTTTGGAAAACACCCAATTATCTGGACGGTTGTTATTTTCTTTCTTTTCCTTATTATTTTAAATCCCGCAGGTCGTTTAGCAAATAAATCTGGCTCTACTTCGGATAAGACATCCGAAACAACAAAAACTGATAAAGAAACCACTGTTGAGGATAGAACAAAATCAGCGAAGTTAAACGAGGACTTGCAGGTTGGCGAAGTCAAATGGAAGGTTCTAAAAGCTTGGAAAGCAGATCAACTTTATGACTATTCTGGGACTGTGAAGCCGGCAGGAAAGTTCTTAGTTGTGAACGTTACTGTTGAAAACATGGGTAAGGATATGAAGACGGTAACAGGTTTAAAGGTTGTTGATGATCAAGGTCGAGAATTCACCACATACAGCAAATCTTTTGGCCTTAAGAACTTAGGAGCGGAAAGCTTATACGTACTGAGTAACATTAATCCAAACGTTCCGCTAACCTTTGCAGATGTTTACGAAATCCCAGCAGATGCGAAAAGTTTAAAGCTTAAAGTTGGTGATTTATCCTTATTTGGAGGCAGTGAGGGTTTAATAGATTTGGGATTATAAGGTTGAAAAGCTCATCTGAAATACGGTGAGCTTTTCTATAACTGATCTATTTATGCATACTAATAAATAGAATTACAATCTGAACTACGGTAGCCAGAGCTGTAATGACAGCAAGCCAAACAATTGCCATTTGCAGCTTGGAGTTCTTTTTATCAAGGCTTTTAATAGTAGTATCCAATTCACGCACGGAACCTCTTATATGCTTGCTTTCTGTCTCAAAGGTTTTAGATAAAAGAATAACTGCTCTTATTGTCCTGCCGAGACGGTCGTTAGTAGTAGCAGTTAAGTCATTAGCATACCCATTGCCAGTACTTACCCTATCTGGGAAATTGAGTATATTATCAATTTCATTATCTTTAGTGTCCTCCATAGTTGTATTTTACCGCAAAAACAGTAGCTAGACTTATACTTTTCTTTGCGTCATCCATTGTGTTGCAATGGAACAGACAAATCTAAAATACTGCCTATATGCAAGAAAAAGCTCGGAATCAGACGAACGTCAGGCCATGTCAATCGATTCACAGATCAAAGAGATGCTAGACCTAGCAGAAAAAGACAAACTTAATGTTGTAGATATAAAAAGAGAAAGCCATTCAGCCAAAAACTCAGGAACCCGTCCCCTATTTCTCAAGATGATAGATGAACTAAACCAAGGAGTTTTTAACAGTATTTTGACCTGGGCACCCGACAGATTGAGCAGAAACGCGGGCGATCTAGGGTCCTTAGTGGATTTAATGGACAAGTGCAAACTTTTGCATATAAGGACAAGTTCCCAATCCTTTTCGAATAATCCTAATGAGAAGTTTTTGCTAATGATCTTATGCTCCCAGGCAAAACTAGAAAACGACAATAGGGGTATTAATGTAAAACGTGGTATTAGAGCAAAATGCGAGATGGGATGGCGACCTGCACCAGCACCTATTGGCTACTTAAACTACTCCCATGCAGGAGTTAAAAAAGTAATGCCAGATCCGAATGCATTCTCAATTATTAAGGAGATGTTTACATTGGTGGCTAATGCTGGTTATAGCGGAAGGAGTATAAAACTCTGGTTAGATAACGACGCAAAGTTAAGAACCCAAAAAGGAAAATGCTTAACACTAAGTATGATCTACAGAATGCTTAAAAGTTCCTTTTATTACGGGGAATTTGAGTACCCCTCTGGAAGTGGAATTTTCTATCACGGTGCTCACGAACCGGTGATAAGTAAAATGATTTTCGATAGAGTTCAGGAAAAATTAACGGTTCCTCCAAAATCTAAATGGGGTAATAAGCAGTTCGACCTAAAAGGACTATTTAAATGCGCTTATTGTGGATCAAGTATAACTGCAGAAGAAAGGTTTAAACTCCTGCAAAACGGTAGTAGGAGAAGATACGTTTACTATCACTGTACAAAACAATATGACTATGATTGCCCAGAACCATATATTGAAGAAGAATCTTTAGTAGAAGAACTAATAAACTATGTAACTTTCCTTGAGAGAAAAAATCCGAAAGCTATCATTATTTCTCCTGAAGTAAAAAAAGAAATGAAAAAATATTCAATTCTTCGAGATAACATTTTAATAACTCAAAAACTAACCCCAATAAAACTTACTTTTACAGAATACGCAAAACACGTACTTTACGAAGGTATGGTAGAGGAAAAACAACAGACAATAAAGACGCTGGGATTTCCTTTATATATCCATAACAAGAATATTTATTCAGTGCCATTAGGTTAAATACTATCTTTTTTAAATATTTCCTGTAAGTCACTTGCATCTAGGAAGTTTTCAGAATCTATCTTATTTTTTTCCATTAATCTCTTTGTTTTTAGATAATGTTTAAATAATTCCTTTATATGATAATCAGATGGGGTTATAAAAGTGTAATTATTTACTTTTCTTTCGACCTCTTTCAAAACATCCATATCCATCAGCTTTGACTTTTCTTTAAACCTGAATTCAATCTTATCCCCAACTTCATAAACTGGAACGGCTGAAAACCAGTCAAATCTACTACCTTTAGGTTTAAGTTCTATCTTTGGCCTACCATTTTCGATTGTTGGTACTGGAATAATACCCTCTCTTTTATTAGCGTATTCACTCACTATCCTACTTACAGTTTCAAAGTCCTTTTCCTGAACAAAGATATCAACATCAGCATTCTTTCTATCAAATTTTCCCTTAATACCTGCAATGGCGACACCTCCATAAACCCAGTATTTTATTCCCAAGGATGTAATTGCAGGGATAATTTCATTAAACACGGGTTTTAGATGCTCATTTTTTATTTCTTCAGGCATATTTGGAATAATTTTACACCTTATTGATGACTATCAAGCCATGACAAGCTTATTTCAGTTCGAATTAAGCATCTTTTGAAAAGGAGTTTATCAAGCCGTTGTAGCGTATTTGAGGGAAGTGGGTCGCCTAGGGTGCCCGTACTGGCTGGGGGATAGGGATTCGAACCCCAATAGGCGGGACCAAAACCCGCAGTCCTACCGTTAGACGATCCCCCAACAATAAAGTAATTATATAACAAAAAGAGAAAAGGTCTGCGCTTTAATTAAGTACAGACCTTTTTTAGTTTAAGTTAGAACAAGAAGGTTATTTATTTGTTCTTCTCTTCTTTTTAAACCTTGTATTTAGCTAGGTACCTAGCTAAATACAGCAATGGTTTACCTATCTTGTTATGGACAATAACATAGTCCATTAACACGCCATCAAGCCAAACATTCCTTTCAAGTTTAGGGATTTTACTCCAAAATTTAAATAAAGCCTTAATTTCCCTTTTAAGAATAGGCTTAAGTTTATCCTTTTCTCCTAAAACTTCTGTAGCAGAAAAAAGATCGTGCAAAAACAAAACTAAATCATCCCTGTTTAAAGATTCTGCCATACCAACAGCCTCTTCTGCATATCCCAGTGCTTTGACCAAATCACTTCCACTTAAGTAAAGTTCTTTTCTTGAAAGACTTCTAAGTGCTGTAGCCTGCCCAGAAAGGTTGCCAGTCTCAACGGCAAGTTTTCTAGCTTCCTCCCACGTTTCCTTAGCTTTCTCATAACTTTTCTTGTGATAGTAGGCCAAACCTAAATGGTTTTCCGTTTCAATCTTTCTACTTGGTCTTTGCACAACATACAAAGAAAGAATTTTCTTAAAGCACTTAATTGCTTTATTAACATCTCCCTTTTCTCTTTCCCTAATTCCAAGATCCAGTAACTCATCGTAACTTGGAACTTTGACTGAAATATCCATTGCTCTTCTCCTCTCTCTTGTATTGATTTAGCCCTTATAGCTCTAACTCCAAAATAATCAAC
>JBAQUF010000003.1:0-1946 GCA_049297375.1 Patescibacteria group bacterium | reverse complement strand
AAGCAAGCCCAAAACCAGAGAAGCGCGTAAATGAAAGCAGCGGCTGTTTCCGAGTCGCGGTTGCAACGGTTCAATTGTGCCTTGTTCAAGAGATCATTTTGGTGAAAAGCAATTGTTTTGTGCGATTGCTTTGAATTTTGCAGTGCAAGCGGAAAATATTGTAACCCATCGCCATGAGCAGCATCTCCGTGCGTACATTCTCTTTGCCCCGCGTGAAAAAACGGCGGAACGAATAGTCCTGCTTGATCACGGCGAAAACACCCTCCGCTTGAATCGAGCGGTTCATCCGCAGCAACTTTCCTTTTGGCGAGATGATTTTCTCGTAGGTTTGGGTGCGCTGTTGCAAGAATGTTTTGGCTACGTCGATCGTTCGGTTTGCATCCGGATATTTCGAATGAAAACAGCTTGCGCGGTGCGTGCAGCCGCTGCAATCTTCGCATTGGTAAGCGGTGACGAGACTTTCAAAACCCGATTTGCTCTTGCGTACATGCGTGTACACCGCGTTCAGGTGCCGACCATTGGGGCAGGTATAGCAATCCGCGTCGGGATCATACGGCATGTTTTCCCGCAAGAACGGATTGCTGCGAAACTTGCGTTTCTGGCTTTGCTCGTAATTGATTGGCTTGATGTATGCTTCCTGACCCATGCCCGCTAGATAGGTGTAATTCTCTTCGCTTTCATATCCCGCGTCAGCCACAATCGTTCCGTGACGCTTGCCGGAGCGTGATTCCATGCGCTGCAAGAGCGGAATCAGCGTCAGCGTATCGCTGCGTTGATCGGAAATATCCAAGCCGACGATGTACTCGCCCTCTACGCCGACCTGCACATTGTAAGCTGGTTTCAGTTGACCGTTCTTCATGTGGTCTTCCTTGAGCCGCATGAACGTAGCGTCCGTATCTGTCTTGGAAAAGCTGTTCCGTCCGCCGAATGTCGCCTGATATCCGGCATATCGCGTCTTCTGTTCGAGCAAAGCGTCGATTGCTTCTACATCCCGCTGCAACTGCGTTTTGTGCTTCCCTTTGCCGGATACAAAAGCGATATCATTTGCCTCTTCGACCAGTTGTTCCGCTGCCGTTTCGACGCTTGAAAACAACCTCTCGTAGCGCTCGTTCAGCGTTGCCAGCAATACCCGTTCCTTCTCGCTCTGCTTCTTTTGCTGTTTGTCGACGGATTTCTTCCACACAAAACTATAGCGATTGGCGTTGGCTTCGATCTTCGTTCCATCCACAAACAGGTGTTCAAACGCGATCTCGTCACGCGCGTAAAGCCGCTCCACCAACTGGTAGAACAACCCTTCCACGACAGCTTCCAGCTTGCCGGTTCGAAATGTTGCAATCGTACTCTTGCCTGGCCCGCGCTTCCCTTCCAGCAGCCAGCGAAAGTTGATATCCCTTCGGCAGGATTGCTCGATTGCGCGGCTGGAATAGATCCCGCAATGGTACCCATACACGATCACCTTAAACAGATTCACCGGATCGACCGCCGCTTTCCGCCCCAGCGGAGAATACGCCTTGACGAGCTCCTTGTAATCCAACTCGTCCAACAATTGGCTCAGCAGCCGCACCGAATCATCTTGCGGGATAATTTCTTCCAAACATAGCGGTAAAATCAGTTGATATCCGCGCCAGTTTGTACTATATTCTTCTTGTATTTTCTGGTTTTTCACAATTTCAGTTTATACCAAAAGACGGGCTCGCGCCACCGCGCCGCCCGTCCTTTTGTTGTCTTTTTAACGTGAAAGGAGCTGCCATTTCTGGACAGCCCCTTTTGCTTTGACCGTTACGTACGTTTTGCGCCGCAAGCAGAGCAGAATGCATCTGCGCTGCCCATCTGGTGCCCACAGGCCGTACAAGCCCAACCATCGATCACCTCGGGATCTTCTTCCGGCTCCGGCTCGGGTTTTGGTTGCTTTGCGCCACATTTTGAGCAAAACGCAGCACCAAAGG
>JBAQUF010000002.1:0-4295 GCA_049297375.1 Patescibacteria group bacterium | reverse complement strand
GTATGCCTTAGTTGTACTTGAAAAAAAGAGAAATCTTAAGAGAAAACAACGGTTAATGAATGCAGAAGATATGGGAGAAAGTGTTTATCAGGATGCCTTACAGATATTAGATAGGGCAAGAGCTGATTCTTTAAAGATTTTAAGTAGAGCTCAGTTAAAGGCACAAAATGTTTTAAAAAGCACATACAGTATTTCTCAAGAAAGTAGAAAAGAGTTAGATACTAACTTACTGGAAATATATAAAAAGCAAGAAGAGTCTTTGGAAGAAATAAATAAGGAGCTTTTACAATCATATAAATATGCTGTTCAGCAGGGTAAGGAAGACAATATTAGAACACTTTATGAAACAACAGAGGCAATGAAGAAGGAAGCCTTATCTGGAGTAGATGAACTTAAAGAGGCAATAAAAGAGGAGACTTTGGGGGCTAGACAAGCCTTGGAGGACAAAATCCAGACAGAATACTTAAAAGTTGAGCATGAGGCAGACATATACAAGCAAGAAAAGATAAAAAACCTAAACAAAAGGATATTTGATATGTTATCAGAGATATACTCTAAAGTGATAATGCAGGATTTAGATCAAATAAAGCATGAAAAACTGATTTTAGAGTTGCTAAAGGAGGAAATTAGAAAATCAGGTATGGATCGTGGTGTAGACTCAGCATTAAGAAAGTAATTATTTAGTTTATTTATTCAAAATACTTATGGATGAAAAATTTATAGTGAAGTTCAGCAAGAAGTTTAAAGGTAGTCTTTTTAGTACGTTAAAGACAAAGGAAAGTGCCAACCAAATCATTGATTTTATTGAACTTTTACTGAAAGAGACGTTTAGTACAAGAGATTTTAGTATTGATACAGTAGGTAAGATAGTAGCAGAGAATTACGGCTCTAATATTCCTTCTTGGTTTAAGATTGTAGAGGCAGAATTGATAAAGAATAGTGATATTGAATACATTAGGGAGTTTCTCATGGAGGTGAAAAAGCTGATTTATAGTGCTCCATTAGTGATAGTTGAAATTCCGTTTAGTCCTTCTGAATATTTTATTGAAAGCCTATATAAAATTGTAGAAAAGATTGGGGCTTACAACGTTGGTGAGAATAGCTTTCTCTTAGACTTCTATATAGATAGCTCAATTATTGGAGGAGCTAAGTTACATATTGAGGGTAGGTATACAGATTTAACACTTAAGAAGGTCTTGGCAAGCTATTTAGAGACAAATAATGTCATTAATAGATATTTATAAGGAAAAGTTTAACATATCTTTAGATGAAACCAAGGAAACTGGTTTTGTGGAGGAAGTAACTCATCCAATTGTCTATATCAATGGACTTCCAAAAGCTAAATTATCTGAAGTAGTGTTCTTTGAGTCAGGATGTATGGGTGTTGTTATGTCTCTTCTTGAAAAATACGTGGAAGTAATGGTTTTTAGAAGTACTCCTGTTTTGGTGGGGGAAAAGGTATCAAGATCAAATGAAATTCTTCATATACCTGTTGGGGATGGTTTACTTGGAAACGTTGTGGATCCTTTAGGTAACTCAATGCATAGGAATAAGGTAATAACAGGAATAAGTGAGTATAGGGATACAAATGCTTCTCCCCCTGCTATTAATTTTAGAGAGAGAATTACTGTCCCACTTGAGACAGGGGTTTCCATAGTAGATTTTTTAATTCCATTAGGAAAAGGGCAAAGGGAACTTATTATAGGAGACAGAAATACAGGTAAGACAACGTTTGTTACCCAAGTAATATTATCTCAAGCTAAGCTTGGAACAATTTGTATTTATGCAGGTATCGGAAAGAAAATGCATTCTATTAAGAAGGTTGAGAGTCAGTTGATAAGAAGCGGTGTTATGGATAAATCCATTATTGTTGGCTCCGGGGCATCTGATCCTATTGCAAGTATATATCTTACGCCTTATACCGCTATGACAATAGCTGAATACTTTAGAGACAAAGGTAAGGATGTTCTGTTAGTATTTGACGATCTTTCCACCCATGCAAGATACTACAGAGAGTTGTCATTGATTGCTAAAAAATTTCCTGGTAGGGATTCCTATCCTGGGGACGTTTTCTATGCGCATTCTAGGCTTCTTGAAAGAGCAGGTAATTTTAAATTTGGAAACAAAGTATCTTCAATTACATGTCTTCCTTTAGCAGAGACTATAGAAGGGGATATTACTGGGTACATACAAACTAACTTAATGTCTATAACTGATGGACATATATTTTTTGATCAGTCTATATTTAAATCTGGAAAAAAGCCTGCAATCAACTATTTTCTTTCTGTTACAAGAGTTGGAAGACAAACACAAAGCAAAGTCAGGTGGGGTATAAATAGGGAGCTATCAAGTTTCTTTTATCTTCACAGCAAGACTGAGAGATTTATTCATTTTGGGGCAGAGTTGAATGAAGGAATAAAAGCAACCCTTGAAATGGGAAAAAAGCTAGATCAATTTTTTGATCAAACTACGGAAGAAATACTTTCAATTGATGTTCAAATACTACTCTTTGTTTTAATATGGTCAGGAATTTTAAAGGAAGAAACAATTGGAAAGATTAGGTTCTATAGAGCGCAGGCACAAAAGCTTTATGACAAGGATCCAGTATTTAGGGATAAAATAAAGAAAATTATAAATTCATCTGATGATTTTAATACCATTCTCGGAAAGATTAGTGCTCAGCATAAAGAGTTAATTGATTATATGGAAAAGGCAAAAGTATGAAAAGAATCAAATATTTAAAAATGGAGAAAGAGTCAATGTCAGACTTTTTAAATATGATTGAAGCCTACGAAGAAATATCTGCAATTAGAATGAGAAAGGTTAAGAAATCTATTCTTGAAAGGAGGGAATTTATGCAAGGTTTAAATGAAGCCTTTGCTTACATTGCTTACGCCTACAAGATATACAGAAACTCGCTCAAAGAAAAAGCTCGTAACAATATTTTAAATACAAACGGGAAGACTGTTTCCGTTCTTTTATCCTCTAATACTGGTTTGTATGGGGATGTAGTTAGAAGTACGTATGATCTGTTTGAAAATGACATTAAAAGTGCAGAAACAGATATAGTTATTGTTGGAAGAATGGGAAAGAAATTTTATGACTCATCTGGCCTTAAAAAACCTTATGAAATATTTGAAATGTCTGACAGCGGTATTGATGAGATCAACGTTAAAAAACTTCTTGACCGTGTAATAAACTACACTAGTGTCATAGTATATCATGGTGTATTTAAGAGTATTCTTACTCAGGAACCTTTTAAAACAATGGTAACTGGGGAACTTATGAAGATTGAGAAAGATCTTGATAGTTATGATACCAGATTCTTGTTTGAGCCGTCTGTTGAAAAGATTGCTGAGCATTTTGAAAAACAAATAGCATCTTTAATTTTTGAACAAACAATATTTGAATCAAGTTTAAGTAAGTTTGCGTCTCGTATGGTAAGTTTAGATAAGTCTGCCGATAGTATTAGCTCAAAGATTAAGTACTTATCTTTCAATTTGGGTAAGGCGAAACATAAAGATATTAATGCTGGGTTACAGTCTAGAATTTTTGGAGGAATCTTGTGGAGATAAAAGAATCATTAGGTAAAATTGTAAATGTAAAAGATGTAATAGTTGAAGTTGAGTTTAATGGCGATCCTAAGCCGGAAATACACGATGTTCTCACACTTCAAGAAAATGTTTCTGTTAGGCTTCAAGTTGCAGAATCCGCAGGTCCTGAACGATTTTACTGCATTAATCTTTCCAGTTCTGCAACTATTTATAGGGGAGCAATTGTAGTTAATACAAATGAAAAATTAAAGGTTCCCGTGGGGGAGAAGACATTAGGAAGAGTAATGAATTTATTTGGTAATCCTTTAGATGGTTTAGGACCAATTGAAACTAAAGATAAGTCAGAAGTATTTAGAGAAGCTCCTTCTTATTCTGAAACAAGTGAAGATGTAACTTTTATGGAAACAGGAATTAAAATAGTTGATTTGTTTGCTCCTCTTTTAAAAGGAGGAAAAGTAGGTCTTTTTGGAGGGTCTGGAGTTGGTAAAACGGTTTTGCTTACAGAAATACTTCACAATATTATAAATAAAGACTTAGGAAAAAATGTGTCAGTTTTCTGCGGTGTTGGAGAAAGGTCTAGGGAGGGACAGGAGCTGTATACAGAGTTGCAGAGTGGAGGAGTTCTTCCTTATGTGTCATTAATATTTGGACAAATGGGAGAAAATGCTTCTGTTAGATTCTTAACCGCACACTCTGCAACGTCTGTAGCTGAGTATTTACGCGATGTGATGGGGAAAAACG
>JBAQUF010000001.1:0-1758 GCA_049297375.1 Patescibacteria group bacterium | reverse complement strand
CAAACTGACCGATATTCTGAATCAATTCATACCCGTAAGACGTTTTTCCCTTTAATATCATAAGTATGGACGGCTGAATATAGCGTTCAACTTTTTTGGAACCCATTTCCGGAAACTGTTTATGCGTTATAATTTTATTTGACATATATCCTTCCTGGATATATATTTAAGTTGAAGCGTTAATCAAATTTAATTCATACATATTGGAGGCCAAAATGACTACAAAAATTTTTGTTCGCGAAAGACGTAAAGTAGAAAAAGGCGAAAAAAAGCCCAGATTCAGGGTGGTCGGTGTCAGCGGATCGGAAGTTAAGATTTATGTCAACCATATGCGCAAAAAAGAGTTGGATCAAATCTGTACTGAAACCGGAGCCCAAGCCATATTCCTGGATGAAGGAGAAGGCCAAAAAAACGGAGGGGGCCAAGATTCAGGTAAATGACTAAACCAATGCCCTGATTTCTGAGAATCAGTGTGATTTCTTATTCCTTAAAGATAATGGTTCCAACATTCTCTCCGTTCAGAGCAGCCATAATATGCTCGGGATGACGCATGGCATCGATGATTTGCAGTTGTTTTAGGCATTTGGCCCTTTGCAGAAAAGTTAAAATAGGACGCTCGATGATCAGATCATCAAGGTCCAGTTCAAGTAGTTCCTTGGCGGAAATGCGGTCGTAAAAAGTCAGGTTGTCGGGATCGGTTTTTTTGGGATCCGCGCTGTAAAGCCCTTTTTCATCTTTGAGAAAGATCAGGGAACGTGCGCCAATATTTTCCGCCAACAGGAACGCCCCACAATCGGTCCGGTGCGGCGGGATCGAACCGTGTTCGGCGGGATGCTCGAAAAAACCGTAGGGTGGCACTCCATAGGTGATAGGCAAATAGCCCTGACGGCAAAACATGGTCAACTGCTCCAGATTGTCGCCATGGCCTATTTTCACACCACCGTGTTTGGCCAGAAGAACAGACAATATCTCTGCGTTCTGCCAAGACACCTTATCGCCTAACTTTGACAACACGCCTGTGGGCATTCCTAAATCCACTCCGATATTGTATACATGCCTCGCGCGTGTACCGCCGCCAGTCATAAGTAAAATCTTGTGTTTATCCTTGGCCTTGATCAGTTCATCCAGAATCGGCAAGAGCACTTTTGAGCCGCGGTCCATAATACTTTGGCCACCGATTTTAATTACATTAATATCCGGATGCATGCGGAAATATTCTGGTGCTTCGGTCTGCTTTAACAATTCTTTGCTAACCAGTGACTCTCCCATTAGCGGCGTATCGATATGCAAACGGCCCTTTTCAGACGATTCTTTAATTAGCTTGCTCATTTTCCTTATCCATTATCCATAGTATATTTCAAATAAATAGTAATTGTTGATAGTACATGTACTTGCTTGTTATCATGGCTTATTACATTTGACAGCGTATGAAGTACTATATATCTTTATTATATATATTATTCTGCTTGTTGTCATTATATTTTATATCGCCGAGGTTTTACTCGGCTCCTGTGTGGACGTCTATTTTCAGGAACATAATCCGGACACGCTACTGAAACGGGATTAAGAACAAGACGAGCCAGACCTTTTGGCAGTATTCGGGATGAAGCCGTTTTGATACCTCGAAGCACCGTTTCAGGATCTCCATGATTAAATCTTGATCTTGGCCTTGCGGATGAAAATGTCCACAATAATGCCAATACCGAAAGCCCAGCTCATATTCGGAACCGACAAGGCAATCCCGCTGATAAGCAAGGC